>DIRM01000011.1:5095-20589 GCA_002427545.1 Mageeibacillus sp. UBA5436
TTAAAGTGAAAATAATTAAAGGGCCTACAGATTAAATTTAAATTCTGTAAGCCCTTTTTAGACTTTGTTAGCTAAATGCTAATATTTATCGTGTTTTGATTACTCCAAATAAGACTCTATGGCATTGAGATTGAGAATCGTTAAAACATCATTTTCAATGTCGATATAACCTAATGATTCAAATTCACCCAATTTACGAGCTAAAGCTTGACGGCCTAGCCCAGAAAAGTTACCAAGCTCAGATTCATCAAATTCAAGCGGTACTTGTATTTGGCCATCAACTTCTTGACCAATACTTTCAGCTAAACGTAGGATTAGGCCAGCAGTCTTGACTGAATAATTAAGAGTAGATAGTCGATTAATTAAATCTTCTGCCCAACGAATTCGCTCAAAACTCTGTGATAAAATTTCCTTCAGTATCGATTTTCTATCTTTAAAATAAACATCAAAAATCTTAGCTGGAATAGCAATGATTGTGGAATCAAGCATAGCTTGCCCAGTATACCAATAAGCACTTTTCTCTAAAAGATTATGTCCACCAACAAAAGCATCCTCCTGATAAATATATAAAATCTGTTCTTTATTATCAGGTAATAGCGTAAATATTTTAATTGCACCAGTATGAATAATGTACATGAAATCAGCTTGATCTCCGCTTTTAAATAAAAAATCATCTTTTTTCAAATGCATTATTTTTAGTTTAGATTTAATGTCTTCAAATATTCCAGCAGGAATTTTGTTTAACAAAGGTAACTTGGCAAAATCATCAATGGTTTGAGAATCTGCGCAAGTCTTTTCTTGTGTTTTATTATTCTTTGCAATTGATTTATTTAATTTGAATTTTTTAGGATTCTTTTGTTTGCGATTTTTTTGCATTTGCATGCTTAATAATTGATTAGCATAAATTTCAAATTCTTTAGCTTTATCAATATCCATCGCAGGAACATCCTCTAATAAATAAGGCCGATCTAATTCTTTATATTTTTGAACACCGGCTGTATGATACGGTAATATTTCGAGGCGTTCAATCATATGCTGAATGGGTTTAATAGTTTCAACTAATTCTTGCATGGCTTTTTGATTATCTGTATAACCAGGTACCATAACATGCCGAATCCAGATTTGACCTGCAAATCCATAATCTTCTAGATTTGACATGAAATCTAATAAAGGCTTTTGACTGACAAAGCACATATCATGATAATCTTTGTCAGAAAAAGCTTTAATATCAAGCATTACAGTATCAACATAAGGAAAAATTTCTGGGAAGAATTCTTTTTGACCATATCCTGATGTATCAACACAAGTACTGAAACCATTTTCTTTTAAAAGCTTTAAACTTTCAACTAAAAACTCACCTTGAACTAAAGGTTCGCCTCCGGAAAAGGTCACACCGCCTTCTTCGCCTTGATAGGCTTTATAGCGTTTTGCCAATTGCAAAATTTCAGTTGGCGTAATCTCTCTACCTTGAAACATTTCTTGAGTATCAGGGTTATGGCAATAGCGGCAACGGAGGGGACAGCCCTGTAAGAAGAAAATAGTTCTTATACCAGGGCCATCAACCAATCCCATTGTCTCTACGGAATGTAGGAATCCTTTTGTTTTATCTTTATAATGCTTCATGGAAAGTACGTGAAATGACATCTTCTTGATGTTCGCGATCCAATTGATTGAATCTGACAGCATAACCAGATACTCTAATTGTTAAATTAGGATATTTTTCTGGATGATTCATGGCATCAATCAAGAGTGCACGATCTAGAACGTTAACATTGATATGGAAAGCATTTTGTCTGAAATAACCATCTAAGATATTGACTAAATTGCTAACACGTTCGGGTTCATTTTTACCAAGTGAGCTAGGTACAATAGAGAAAGTATTAGAGATACCATCTTGGCAAACATCTTTATATGGTAATTTGGCAACAGAGTTCAAAGAAGCTAAAGCTCCAGATTTATCTCTACCGTTCATAGGATTTGCTCCAGGTGCAAAAGGTTCGCCTTTCTTTCTACCATCTGGGGTAGAACCTGTCTTTTTACCATAAGTAACATTAGAAGTGATTGTCAATAAGGAGAGAGTATGTTCTGCATTACGATAAGCTGGAGTTTTTCTTAAAGCTTCCATGAAATACTCGGATATTTGAATGGCTAATTGATCAACACGATCGTCATCATTACCATATTTTGGAAAATCTCCGATTGTTTCAAAATCAACTGCAAGACCATTTTCATCACGAATTGGTTTTACTTTTGCATATTTAATTGCGGATAAGGAATCGGCAGCAATGGAGATACCTGCAATACCGAAAGCCATAAAACGATGTACTTCTGGATCATGTAAGGCCATTTGACCAGCTTCATAAGCATATTTATCATGCATATAGTGAATGGTATTCATGGTATTAACATAAATATTAGCGAGTTTATCCATAACTTTTTTGTAATTTTCCCAAACAGCATCGTAAGTTAAAATTTCTTCATTATTTTTTTCAATTCCTTCGATAACTTGGATTAAATTACCATTTTTATCTTTTTTAACTTCATCAATACCACCATTGATAGAATATAATAAAGATTTAGCTAAATTGGCTCTAGCACCAAAGAATTGCATTTGTTTACCAATTTGCATAGCAGAAACACAGCAAGCAATGCCATAATCATCGCCATAGATTGGACGCATTAAGTCATCACTTTCATATTGAATGGAGTCTGTTAAAATACTCATTTTTGCACAATAATCTTTAAAGCCTTGTGGTAAATCATCTGACCATAAAATAGTCATATTTGGTTCTGGTGAAGTGCCCATATTACTTAAAGTATGTAAAAAGCGGAATGATGTCTTTGTAACAAGAGTACGACCATCTTCGCCCATACCACCGATACTTTCAGTTACCCAAGTTGGATCACCAGCAAATAATTCATCATATTCTGGTGTTCTTAAGTGACGAACTAAACGTAATTTAATAACAAATTGATCAATTAATTCTTGAGCTTCTTTTTCATTGATTAAACCACGGTCTAAATCACGTTTAATATAAATATCTAAGAAGGTTGTATTACGACCAAGACTCATAGCAGCGCCATTGTTTTCTTTAACAGCTGCTAAGTAACCAAAATAGAGCCATTGTACAGCTTCTTTTGCGTTTTCTGCTGGTCTACCAATATCACAACCATATTTGGCAGCCATTGATTTCATCTCATTTAAGGCTCTAATTTGTTCAGAGTATTCTTCTCTTAAACGAATAGTTTCTTCTGTTGCATTACCTATTAAATTTACTTTGTCTTTTTTACGATCTTCAATTAAAGTATCTATGCCATAAAGAGCAATTCGACGATAATCACCGATAATACGACCGCGGCCATAAGCATCAGGTAAACCTGTTAATAAACCAACAGTACGTGCTTTTCTTGTTTCTGAAGTATAAGCATCAAAAACACCTTCATTATGAGTTTTTCTGAATTCTGTAAAATGTTCTTTCATTGTTGGATCCATCTTTAAACCATAAGCTTCAAGAGAGGAGTCAACCATTCTAAAACCACCATAAGGATTCATCATTCTTTTTAATGGTTCGTCTGTTTGTAAACCAACAATAACTTCTTTATCCTTATCAATATAACCAGGCTCAAAATTATCAATGCCTGAAAATCTGGTTACGTCAACAGATATGGTTTTATTTTTGACTTCATCAAGAATCATATCATTGACTTTATTCCATAAATATTCAGTGTTTTCAGTAGGACCTTCTAGAAAGGTATCATTCCCTTCAAACGGTGAATAATTCTTTTGTATAAAATCCCTCGTATTAATATTTTCTGCCCAATCTCCCGTTTTAAAATCTTGCCAAGCTTTTTGATTTTGTGATTTTTCTTTGATGCTCATATGCAATCCTTTCTAAATGTATAAAAAAATTATTTATGAATTTCTTTTTTCTATTACTGGCATTATATTAAAGGAAGTGTAGCAACGCTGCAGTGATGCTAATCACAAATTACAATTAATGATTAATTATTGATAAATTTGGTGTAATGCTATAAATTATCTTATGTTAATATATAGTTTTTTGTATCTTATTAAGACAAAAGATTGAAGTTAGATGAAAAATATTATCTAAAATAGATTGTGATGGTAAATAATGAAGAAGATTTTAATGAAAACCCCTTTAGTTGAAATAGACGGTGATGAAATGACAAGAATCATTTGGCAAAACATCAAAGAAGAATTAATTTTGCCATTCGTTGATTTGAAAACTGAATATTATGATTTATCTTTAACTAAGCGAGATGAAACAAAAGATCAAATTACAGTCGATGCTGCTCTTGCTTGCAAGAAATATGGAGTAGGTGTTAAATGTGCAACCATAACATCTAATTTGCAAAGAAAAGAAGAATATAATTTAAAGGCTCTTTATCCAAGTCCCAATGCAACACTTAGAGGAATCTTAGATGGTACAATTTTCAGAACACCAATTGTGGTTAATAATGTATCTCCAGTCGTTAATACTTGGCAAAAACCCATAACAATTGCTCGACATGCTTATGGTGATGTTTATAAAAATTCAGAAATGAAAATTAATGAACCTGGTACGGCATTTTTAACTTTTGTTGGCGAATCTGGTCAGATTGAAACAAAGATGATTCAACAGATGACTGGCGCTGGTGTTTTACAAGGTATGCATAATTATGATGCTTCAATCGAAAAATTTGCTCATACTTGTTTTCAATTTGCTTTAGAACAAAAAGAAGATCTTTGGTTTTCAACAAAAGACACCATATCTAAAACATATGATGGCAATTTTAAAGAAATTTTTCAAAAGATTTATGATGAATTTTATAGCAAGCAATTTGAAGAGAATGGCATTGAATACTTTTATACTTTAATTGATGATGCTGTAGCAAGGGTTGTTCGTTCGGAGGGTGGCTTTATTTGGGCTTGTAAAAATTATGATGGCGATGTAATGAGTGATATGATATCAACTGCTTTTGGCAGTTTAGCTATGATGACTTCTGTTTTGATGTCACCAGATGGCACTTTTGAATATGAAGCGGCACATGGCACGGTAACAAAACATTATTATCGTTATTTAAAAGGTGAGAAAACTTCGACTAATCCTATGGCTACAATTTTTGCTTGGGGTGGCGCTTTAGCAAAACGTGGGGAATTAGACGATATGCCTGAATTAAAACGCTTTGGTGATTTACTTTGTGAAACCTCTGTAGAGACCATTGAATCAGGTATTATGACTGGCGATTTAATAAATATGGCAAAAGGGGATAATCTACAAAAAGTTAATACGGATGATTTCTTAAAAGCGGTCAGAACCAGATTAGAAAAAAAATATACTAATTAATAATTTCATTGAAATCAATATTATATATTTTTAACATGGGCTTTTAATAATTTGGTGGATGTTTTTTAATATCTACCAAATTATACCTGGTGGTTTAATTTCTGGCGGAATTTCTTTTGCTATTTTGATATCTTCCATTAATCTAGCTGGATAAGCTATTTTTTTACCATATCTTTCATGTAAATAAAAAATAGCATCTTCTAAGTTTTCTAAATTTGCTAAATATGAAAAATCAGAAAATAAATTAATTTGTCTTGGCAGATTATCGTTTTCTAAATAAATAGCCCTAATGGTTAAAGAACGAATTGGTTTAGACCAAACATAAGATTCTTTAAATAGCAAAAAACCTCTTTCTGCAAGATAATAAGCATTATGAGTAGGGTAGGGTAAAAAAGTTTGAAAATCACGATGGATTAAATCATTAGAACGTACATTAATATTTACTCCTCTGGCTCTAAGTCGATGAATCCTTAGGCGTTTACCAACTTCTTCACTTAAAGCTAATAACACTCTCCAAACTTCAATATTACTTGTTAAATCTTCCTTGGTAGTTATGCCATGTCCAACTGTTTTAATCGGAAAAGATTCACCATAAACGCGAACTCGGCCTTCATCTAAACCATTAGCCCATTTCCAAATTTTAATGCCATTGATGCCTAATTTTTTCTGAAGAAAACTAGGTTCTGTCTTTGCTAAATCTCCAATTGTTAAAATATTCCATTTTTTGAGTTTTTTATTTGTCGCAGGACCTACTCCTAAAAGTGCATTAGCCGGTAAATGCCAAATTACATCTTCAAATTGATCATAATCTATAATGGTAATGGCATCAGGCTTTTTTAAGTCACTGCCAAGTTTAGCGAATACTTTATTGAAACTAATGCCAATTGATACAGTTAAACCTATCTCTGTCTTGATACGTTTATTGATCATATGTGCAATGTTTAAGCCGCTACCAAATAAATTTTTGCTATTCGTTACATCGAGCCAACATTCATCTAAACCGAAAGGTTCGATTTGATCTGTATAGTCAAGATAAATTTTTTGAGCCTTTTTAGAATATAAAATATATTGATCATATTGAGGCGGAACTAAAATTAAATTTGGACATTTTTGCTTAGCCTGCCAAATGACTTCACCTGTTTTTACCCCAGCCATTTTAGCTTCTTGGGATTTAGCTAAAATTATGCCATTACGATCTTCTTTAGAACCACCAACGGCAACTGGTTTACCTTTTAAGCTTGGATTTAACATAATTTCTACTGATGCATAATAAGCATTCATATCACAATGTAAAATAACTCGCTTCATAATACAATCCTTTAACAAACATATGTTCGTTTTAATAATTATAATTATTTTGATTGAAAAAGACAAGATGAAATTATTAATTAAAATAAATAAACGAGATTTGAAATTTGCTTGACAACCGTACATTTTTATCATATTGTTAATAAAATTAAAAGCGATGATGGAGAGAAAAATATCCTCAATCAGCATATTTGGTTTATTATCAGATAGTAGAGAAGCTGCGGTTGGTGCAAGCAGTTGCTGACGGATATATAAATACACTCTAGAGCTGATGTTCTGAAAAATTTTTTAGTAGGAACATACGGAAGCCTACCGTTATCAAGGCAGGGATTGTTTGATCCCGATGAGTGGCAGTATTCTATACTGCAATCAGGGTGGTACCGCGAGAATGTGATTTTCGTCCCTGAGCAAGACTTAACTTGCTCAGGGATTTTTTATTTGAGCAAGAAAAATAAAAAGGAGAACCACTATGTCCAATGTTAAATTCATGTCAGGGGAAAATATCCCACTCGAAATGCACAAAGTACGTATGGTGCAAAAGATCAACTTATTACCAGTTGAAGAGCGTTTAAAAGCCATGCAAGAATCCGGATTTAATACCTTTCTCTTAAAAAACCGTGATGTCTATTTAGACATGTTAACTGATAGCGGTGTCAATGCAATGAGTGAAAATCAATATGCTGCCATGATGCAAGCAGATGACAGCTACGCAGGTTCGGAAACATTTTATCGTTTAGAAGCTGTACTACAAGATATTTTTGGCATGAAATACTTTTTGCCAGCCCATCAAGGTCGGGCTTGTGAAAATATATTATCGAATGTTTTTGTCACACCTGGGTCCACGGCATTAATGAATTTTCACTTCACCACTACGAAATCTCATATAACCAGATTAGGCGGCAAAGTTGAAGAAATTATCTCTGATCAAGGCTTAAATATTCAGAGTGATTTGCCATTTAAAGGTGATATTGACATTAAAAAATTAAATGAGGCAATTGGCCGACTTGGAAAATCTCAGATATCTTTTGTACGAATTGAGGCTGGTACAAATCTCATTGGTGGTCAACCAGTATCTATGGGGAACATTAATAAAGTATCCCAAATTTGTCGTAAGGAAGGTATCCCGCTTATTTTTGATGCCAGTTTACTGGCAGATAATCTGTACTTTATTAAGACACGTGATGAGAAATATAAAGATGTAGAAATCAAGGAAATTATTCGTGAAATTGCATCTTTAGTTGATATCGTTTATTTCTCTGCCCGAAAGCTTGGCTGTGCACGAGGCGGTGCTATTCTCGTATCTGATGATGAGATGTTTAATAAGATGCGTGAATTAATACCTCTCTATGAAGGCTTTTTAACATATGGTGGTATGTCTGTACGAGAGATGGAAGCTATGGCAGTTGGACTTCGTGAAACATTAGATATGAATGTTATCAGCCAGACACCAATTTTTGTAGAAGCATTAAGTAATGAATTAATCGAAAAAGGTGTACCAGTTGTAACACCTTCAGGTGGTCTCGGTTGCCATCTAAATGCCTCTGAATTTTGTTCCCATATCCCTCAAGAGCAATATCAAGCTGGTGCTTTGGCAGTTGCTGTATTTATTGCTAGTGGCGTAAGAGGCATGGAACGAGGAACGATGAGTGAACAGCGTAATGAAGATGGTAGTGAGCAACTATCTGATATGGAATTATTGCGCTTAGCTATGCCAAAACGCGTATTTACATTGTCTCAGGTTAAATATACTGCCGATCGTATTGCCTGGCTATACAAAAATCGTCATTTGATTGGGGGGCTTGAATTTGTCGAGGAACCTAAAGTGCTTAGATTCTTCTTTGGTCGTTTACAAGCAATTGGTGATTGGCCAGAACAATTAGCAAAGCAATTCCGTCAAGATTTTGGAGATAGCTTATAGTATTGAATTTTTAAATTAGACAATCTTTTAAAGTATATAAGATGATATATGTATTAGCTCCGCTTCTTTAAGAAAAACGGAGCTTTTATTTTACTGAAAATAGTAAAAATTAGTATCATATTAGTATCATAAAATAAAAAAAGCCTTGTATAACAAGGCTTTTAGAGATCCTGGTGGAGATGAGGGGAATCGAACCCCTGTCCGAAACTGCTTCAAAAAGAATTTCTCCGAGTGCAGTCATTATTTTAAGATTCCTTTAAATCCTCATCTAATGACAAATTAGGAAATAAAGTAGCTTCATAATACGATCAAATAGCAAAGCTTATATTTGAAAGTTTACCTATTTAACCTCCGATAGGTAAGGTCTGCGAATTAACAATGCATCCTGACTGCAGATCGTCAGAAGCATTGTGCAGGCTTAAATTAAGCAGCTGCTAATACAGGTTGTTTTTCTGCATTTAAAAGTTTTCCGTTTTTTTAAGAGGCCAACGGAACCCTCTACTCGCTATTCTAATCTCGACAACTCCGTCGAAACCAGTACATCCCCATACACATATAGGATATTATAAAATAGCAGAAAAATCTATTTTAGGCAAATAATCAGAATGACTAGCTAAATAAATCTGAATAGTTTATAATTTCTGTTGTTTATAATTTATCTTTGCCTGAGTGGCTCAGGGGTAGAGCAATTCACTCGTAATGAATAGGTCGTGGGTTCAATTCCCACCTCAGGCTCCATAATAAAACCGTTGGTACATAAGTATTTCAACGGTTTTTATTTTCTATAGAATTTTTTCCTTTTCGTGTTATGTAGTATTATTTTAGTATTTTGAAATTTCCAGAGAATTTAATTGTTTTAATTTAAAAAGGGCATTGTTTTTTGACAATACCCTTAATAAGCTCAAATAATAATAAATAAAATTTAATTTGGCATTTCCAAAGCAGGTTTTTTCTTTCTCTGCCAAGCATGCATAGCCAATGCTAATGCGATAACACCATAGGAGATGAAAACGCGGAAATACTCGCCGAGCATAGCATTGTTAAAGAGAACTTTGCCAGCTTCTGGAGCGATAATAAATAATGTATGGAAGAGTAGAACACCAGTAATAGCTTGCTTATTCGTAGCTTTACTGACTGAAGCACCACCAACTAATAAGGCGGCGATAGCAAACTGTCCTACCTGTAAATGCGCGCCATAAGTAGCAAACGTGCCAAGATTTTGCAAATAGATCAGTTGACCCCAGGCGGCAAATATTGTTGACATAATCATCGCTAAGACACGTACTTGATCAACATTAATACCAGAAGCGTTGGCAATAACACGACTTTGTCCAACCGTCCTCATATTTTGACCAATTCTGGTTGAAAGGAAAGCGGAATTAAATGCAGATAAGCCAGCAATTAAGACCAATGGTAATGCAGGTAGTTTTGATTTCATCAATGCTGATTCCACCATGGGGATGTAGGTTAATCCATAAGCTACAGCAGCAATCACAATCCTAATAATGTAACGCGATATTATAAAATTTGCATCGGGTTGAATTCTATTCTCGATTATTTTCCAGACACTAGAAATGATAAGGCCAAAAATTAAAATTACAGCGATGTTGAGAAGAGTAAGTTTACTGACCATAAGCATATTTTCAACGGCAGGAATATAGGTTAAGCCATAGATTAAAACAGCTATCAAAAGAATGATGATATCTTTTAATGGTGATTTATCTTTTTTTATCAAATGCATGATGATACGTATTACGGCAATTAAAGCGACAATGACAAAGATAATTAATGCCAAATCAATTAAAAACACTTCATCCAGTGCATATTTCATATTGCCAGTCAGATCAATAGTGTTTTTGATTCCAACATCACCTGGAATAAGAAGACTTTTCGTCTGAACAGGTATGATTGCTCCTAAAATATATAAGAAAAATAATTGATAAAGACCATCAGCAAAATAGCCAAGAATCAAACCAGCAATCATCTCGGAGCCCTTCATTTTATTAAAAAGGCGTCCAACGGCAAATCCAAAAAGAATGGCAAGTGGAGTTGCAATTAAAAAAGAAATTAGCATGCCTAATAAACCATTAAAACCCCAATCTACAGCAAAGAAAACGCCAATTTGAGCTGCAATTGCACCAATAACAATACTGAAGTTTAAACCAAGACCGGCTAATACTGGAATCAACAACGATAGAACTGTAAAAGCATTTCGGCCAAAACGAATGGTTACATTTTCTAATACAAATGATGCAGAAGTGTCCGAAACAGCAATACCTGCAATACATAGAATCAGAAAGAGTAGCATAACTTTATTTTCAAAAATCCAGTTTGCTGTTTTTTGACGGAAGTTCACATGTGGCAAAAGTACGACTTCATCGTTCTGAACCTGATTGATATTATTTTTTTCAGGATTAGCTTTCATTCTGCGTACCTCCTTTCGCTTTAGATAAAGCATAAAGTATGATCCCGTTTGAAATGATGATACGGATAACTTCTGACAATGTGCTACCTTGAGGCATCAATTCTTTGATAACTGGTAAAGAAGTTGTCAGAATACCCTGGAACAGTAAAGTTCCTATTATGACGTTAGAGATAGAAGCTCGTGTAGTAGATGCACCACCTATCAAGACAGCAGCGACACAAGCAAAGCCCATCATCAAAGGAGCATTATAAAGCTGTAAAAAACCAAAAACTTGCGCATACATAATAATGCCAATTGCACCTAAAACAGTTGATATAACAGTACCCAGAATACGCATATGGTCAACATTAATGGCATTGGAACGCGTAAAGAGTTCATTTTCGCCTGCAGCACTCATTGCAATACCCCATTTACTATGTAAAAAGAGCCACATCAATAAACAGAATAAAAGGACAACCAAAATTGTACCAATTGGCACAATAACGCCACCAATTTCAAAGGCCAGTAGATTTAAAGGGAAGGGTTGATTAGCAGTTACGGCAGGATCGCTCATAAGGCCACCAAAGCTTTGTTCTAGACTAATGGTATTACGCATACCATCACCAGCAATAGGCCAAACTAAGGTACCAGATCTAAAGGGCAATGCCAACCAAACAATATTGGATAGGGCAATTGCAGAAAATCCGACATAAGTAGAAACTGTCATCTCAGAACCCTTAACACGGTTTAATAATAATCCATATGAAAAACCTAGAACAATAGCAATCGGAATGGCAATTAAAAGTGACATTCCCAAATCTATCCAAGGGCGATAATTATCACCATGACGATAAGTTATTTCAATTGCGGTGGTGCTACCAATTAATCCTGCAACAATACCAAGTGAAATACCAAAATTAAGTCCGATACCACTTTGTACACCAGGTACCATCGCTAAAACAAGAATACCAAACATAGCCCATCGGCGTAGCACATCGCTAAAAATGTCTGTTAAATGTAATCCTAAAAACGGTGATATAACAATCAAAAGAATAAAAAATAATCCAATAATCAGACGAGGCCAACCAATTTGTTCTAATATCTTTTTAAATTTCATTACTAATTGTCTCCTCTCTAATTTCATTAACAGATAAGCCTGACATTGCCAAGCCAAAAGCAGCATCAGAAGCATCTGGTGGCAAAATATCTGAAACTTTACCCTCAGTGACAATAGCAATACGATCACAAATGGAACGTAGTTCAACTAATTCAGAGCTGATAATGACGACAGTCATGCCATATTCTTCATTCATTTTAATCAAATATTCAAGGACCAATCTTTTAGCACCAATATCAATACCTCGAGTAGGCTCAGCAACGATCAAAATTTTTGGTTTCAAAGTTAAAGCTCTAGCTAGACAAACCTTCTGTTGATTTCCCCCAGAAAGACTTCCAGTTTTCTGACGGGGACCAGTACAGCGAATATCTAAGGTATCGATCATGGACAGAGCATGCTCTCGAACTTCCTTTGAAGAAAGAAGGTTTAATGGACCTCCCTTTAAAAATTTTTTCTGAACTTTTATAGCAGAAAAAGCGATATTATTTTCAATTGATTCGTCAAGCAATAAACCAACGCCACGGCGATCTTCTGAAACAAATGCAATATTATTATCTAAAGCATCACCTAATTTATTAAGATTAAGTTTTTTACCAAAAACGATAGCTTCACCTTCTGAAGGATAAAGCCCGCTAATACCATTGATAACCCCAAGTTTGCCCTGACCAGCTAAACCAGCAAAACCAAAAATTTCACCCTTATAAATTGAAACGTCCATACCCTTAACTTGTTCACCAGGCATGTTAACATTGAAGTCTTTTAATTCAAGAGCCAATGTATCTTGATCAATTTGACGGGTTTCTTTATTGTAAAGTGAGCCTTCTGTCTTACGACCGATCATACGATCAGCGATGTCAACAACCGTAATGTCTTTAGTGGATACTTGGTCTATTAGTTCACCATCTCGTAAAATAGTTAATCGATCTGCAACAGCCATTACTTCATCTAGGCGATGGGTAATGAAGATGATTGCTATACCTTCTTTAGCAATTTTTTGCATGATGCTAAGTAAACGATCAGCTTCGCTTTCTGTCAAAACGGCGGTTGGTTCATCAAAAACCAATAGTTTAATGCCACTTTTGTCAATCTCACGCGCTATCTCAACGAATTGTTTATAACCTATTGGCAGGCCAGCAACCTTGACATATTCTTCAATATTGAGACCAATTCGTTTCAAAGCTTTTTTTGCATCTTTTTGCATTGCTGGACGATCTAAAACATCAAGAGATGAACCAAAAACCTTAGAAAAGATAGTTGGATTTCCAATCTCACGACCAACCTTGATATTCTCAGTAATCGTGAAGTCTGGAATTAACATAAATTCCTGATGTACCATTCCAATGCCATAATCCATGGCATCATGAGGACTGTTAATATTAACCTTTTCCCCGAAAATTTCGACATCCCCTTTGAAACCACCTGTTGAATGGATGACAGGCATGCCAAAAAGAATATTCATTAAAGTAGATTTGCCGGCACCATTTTCACCGACTAAGGCATGAATCTCTCCAGGTTTAACAACAAGATCAACATCCTTTAATACTTTATTACCATAGTATTCTTTGCTTATTCCCTTCATTGATAAGACAGACTCTTTGCTCATATCAAATCTCCTTCCGACCTGAGCACTTAAACTGACAAATAAATTATTGAAGTGTACAGAATCGGCTCTTCTTTCAAAACAACGCACCGACTCTTAAGTTGAGTCGGTGCGCCATAAAATTTTTTATACATCCATGGTTAATTATGAATTAATCAATAGGCTGACTGAAATCAACGTATGGAGCTAATAACAGATAGAAGTTATCGAGTTCTTTATCATCTTCTGTGATGTAATTACTCATAACAATATCACCAGCATTGTAATCGTCAGAAACTTTATCAACGGCTTTTTGTAATGCGGCAGTATCATTACGATCAGTGATTTTGCCTTCGCAGAAATCAATTGCGTAATCAACACCAGCTTCAACCATCAACATATTGACAGGAATACCCCAAGTAGACATGCGATTTTCTTGTCCAGCTTCAGACAACTTCTCTTGAAGTGAAGTGAGCATATATTGAACATCACCCTCATGACCTTTTACATCAATGTTAAGAGCTGCAGGGTAGGCATGATATGGGCTTGGGCAACATTGTTGAGGATAAATCGCTCCACCTTGAAGAACTTCACGAATTAGAGGCTCTTGAAGACCACAGTTTGTTGAGAAGAAGGCCGTATCAGGACCGTATTCTTCAATTTTCTTTTTAACATCTTCAACAATAAATTGCTGTGCACCTGACATACCAGAATCGCCGGTTGGATCTGGTGCTTCAACATCAATAAATTCAATACCAAGTTCTTCACATGTGTCAATCATTATCTGACGACGAGCAGCGATTGTGGTATATCCTAAGTGACGTGGGAATGAATAGTGTAAGAGGCGAGTAGCACCCATTTCTTGAGCTTTTTCAGGAATTGTTCTACCCATAGAGAGCTCGTCAACTAACAGACAAATGTCAGATTTTTCTGCCATTACTTCTGGATCTTCTGCGACAACACCAGAAATAAAGAGCATATCTGGATTTGTTTCACGGACTTTGTCAATAGCTGCTGCTGCACCAGGGACAGCTTGAACAAAGATGATAGCCTTGACATCTTCGTCTGAAGCTAATTGCAGAACACCTTGGATAACTTGTTCAACTTCAGAAGAGAAATTATCTGGGTATGTAGCATGGATAATTTTATCTGAACCATATTTATCAACCATTTTTTGTGCGGCTTGATATTCTTCTTCACCTTGAGAAACTGTACCAGTATAAATTGCAATTTTATAATTATCTGACCCAGCTTCAGGGGATTCACTTTCTTCAGGACTTGCAGCGTTATTATCATCTTGCTTATCTTCTACTTCAGCTTTTGTTTGTTTTCCTTCTGTTGCTTCTGACTGATTTCCACTGCTACGGCAAGCGGTTGATGAAATAATCATCATTAAGGCCAGAATAAGCACAAGAATTCTCTTCTTCGTCATTGTTTCTCCTCCATTTTACTTAGATCCAATTCTTAGACCTATAATAGTTTCGATACACAAAAAAACGGTTTAGATAAGTAGACCGTTGCCAATAATAATATTATTACTATTGTGATATCGAAAATTTTTCTGATTAGCATTTAATAAATGCTAATTCACAAAAATGTAGATTAAGTATATTATTACATAAAATTGAATGTCAAGTTTAAAAAATATTATACAAAAATTACATAAAATTTTGGTGATTTTATAGAAATTGAATTTATGCATTCAAATATTGATGTTTCACTGATTGAATATCATATTATTTCAATATTTTCTGTATAAAAAATCTGATTTTATACAAATTAATGAATTATCTAAATATTTATAACTGAAAAAAACAAAA
>DIRM01000011.1:20858-24951 GCA_002427545.1 Mageeibacillus sp. UBA5436
TTAAAAATAAAAAGACGAGATAAAATATGGCAAATTATAAAACTCAGCAAGGCGACATGATTAAAGAATACATGCAAAAACGAGCAGGAGAGCATGTAACCGCAAATGAAATCATGTTTTATTTTCAACAATTAGATATAGAGATAGGAATGACAACAATTTATCGTCATTTAAATAAATTAGTAAAGCAAGGCCTAGTTAAAAAATTTTATATTGACGATAGAAGTGCAGCCTGTTTTGAATATGCAAAAGATGATAGTGAAAAAAACACGACTCAATATTTTCATTTGAAATGTATTGAATGTGATAGTTTAATCCACTTTAAATGTCAGGAAATATTAGATTGGCAAAAGCATATTGAACAGGAACATGGTTTTGAAATTGATTCTGAAAGAACTGTGTTTTATGGAATTTGCCCCAAATGCAAAAAATTAAAAAATAAAAACAATACTCATAAATAAAGGAAATTCATGAAAAAAATAATAACAATATTACTTAGTCTATTGATACTTTTCACAGTAATCACTAGTTGCCAAAATATAGATAAAAATAATCAAAAAAATGATAATGAGAATCCAAAAGTTGAAACTCATTTGTCAATCGTCACGACAATTTTTCCTCAATATGATTTTACCAGGCAAATCGTTGGAGATTTGGCAGAAGTACATATGCTTTTAAAACCAGGCGCTGAAAGCCATTCTTATGAACCAACCCCACAAGACATTAAATTAATTCAAAATAGTGATTTATTTATCTATGTTGGCGGCGAAAATGATACTTGGATAGAAGGCATCATTGAATCGATGGGGGAACAAGCTCCTGATACGATGAGATTAATTGATCTAGTTGATACATTAGATGAAGATATTGTTGAAGGAATGCAGCATAAACATGAAAACAATAATAATGAAGAAACCGAAAATGATAAAGCCGATGAACATGATCATGAATTAGATGAACATGTTTGGACTTCTCCAATCAAAGCAATAGAAATTGTGAAAAAAATAACGGAAGTTTTATCAGAAAAAGATCCTGTAAACGCAAACGTCTTTCAAACAAATAGCGAAAATTATATTGAAGATTTAGAAACATTAGATCAAGAATTTAGAGATATTGTTAAAAATGCAAAACGAAAAACGATTTTAGTTGCAGATCGATTTCCCTTCCGTTATTTAGTTGAAGAATATGGTATTGATTATTATGCTGCCTTTACAGGCTGCTCGACGGATACAGAAGCGAGTGCGGCAACGGTTGCTTTTTTAATAAATAAAACAAATGAATTGCAGCTGCCATATATCTTTTCCATTGAATTATCAAATGAAAAAATTGCAAATTCTATTGTTGAATCTACAAATGCAAAAAAATTAACATTACATTCGATTCATAATTTATCAAAAGAAGAGTTAGCAGAAGGCGAAACTTATATTAGTTTGATGCAAAAAAATGCAAAAAATCTAGCAAAAGCTTTACAAGAATAATCATGTTGATGAATGAATAATGATAAAAATCTTATTTGAAGATTTAAGAGGTTATAGATGAGTTTAATAACATGCCAAAATGTTTCATTCGCCTATGAAGGCATCCCGGCTGTGCAAGGAATTAATTTTGAAATTAATGAAGGCGATTATTTATACGTAGTGGGAGAAAATGGAACTGGAAAAAGTACATTGATAAAAGGTTTATTAAAATTAAAAAAACCTTATGAAGGAGAAATCATTTTATCGCCAGATTTGAAGTCGAATGAAATTGGTTATTTACCTCAACAAACGAGCATACAAAAAGATTTTCCAGCAACGGTATTTGAAGTTGTTATTTCAGGTTGTTTAAATCAATTGGGTTTAAAACCTTTTTATTCTCGAAAAGAAAAAAAGACAGCTTTATTAAATATGGAAAGATTAAATATACTAAATTTACAAAAAGCTTGTTATCAAGACTTATCTGGTGGACAACAGCAAAGGGTTTTGCTAGCTAGAGCATTATGTGCCACCCAAAAGATAATTATTTTAGATGAGCCAGTTGCTGGCTTAGATCCTATTGTGACAGCAGAACTTTATCAATTAATAGATCGAATCAATAAAGAAATGGACATTACAATTATCATGGTTTCACATGATGTAAATGCTGCCTTAAATTATGCTAATCAAATTTTACACTTGAGAAATAAACAATTGTTTTTTGGAAGCATTGAAGATTATAAAAAGAGCCAAATAGGCAAACAATTTATGAAAGATTATATACATGATTGATTTAATAGCTGAAATGTTTTCTTATCCTTTTATGGTCAGAGCCTTTATCGTAGGTACTTTAGTTGCTCTTTGTGCTGCTTTACTCGGCGTAAGCTTGGTATTAAAGCGTTATGCGATGATTGGTGATGGCTTATCTCACGTTGGTTTTGGAGCTTTAGCTATTGCGACCGCTTTTAATGCTTCACCCTTAATAGTGTCGATTCCAATTGTTGTTTTTGCAGCTTTATTTTTATTAAGAATTAGTGAAAGCAGCAAAATTAAAGGAGACTCTGCGATTTCCATTATTTCGACAGGTGCATTAGCTATTGGTGTGATGATTGTTTCTATGACAACAGGTATGAATACCGATGTTTCTAATTATTTATTTGGTAGTATTTTAACAATGTCACAAAGTGATGTGCGATTGAGTATTATCATATCCGTGATTGTTTTAATTCTATTTGTTATCTTTTATAATCGGATCTTTGCAGTGACTTTTGATGAATCATTTGCTAGGGCAACAGGTGTAAAAGTTGAAATCTATAATATGCTCATTGCTGTTTTAACTGCTTTAGTTATCGTTTTGGGTATGCGTATGATGGGAGCTTTATTAATTACAAGCTTAATTGTTTTCCCTGCATTAACATCAATGCAGATTTATAAAAGATTTTTAACCGTTATCATTAATTCAGCTCTTATATCAGTGGTTTGTCTTTGGTTTGGTGTTACGATGTCTTATGTTTATGCCACACCTACTGGAGCTAGTATTGTTATTTGTAATATTATTTTCTTTATTCTTTTTACAATTATCAAAAAAGTCTTTGATGCAAAAATACATAAAAGTAAGTAATACCAAAACAATAACAAAAGTTGATAAGATTATCTTAAAAATGCGTGGTGCGTTTTTTCTTATTATTTTTAACACGAACATAATAATGTTTTGAATTGGGTGAGCCTGTTCCAGCTTCTCTAGCATCAATTTCAAAATCATCCATGGTTTCAAACATATGAGATAATTTATTAAAACCATAATTTCTGGCATCGAAAGAAGGTTGTTTTTTAACGATTAAATTACCGACTTCAGCTAAATAAGCCCAACCATTTTCATCTTCTACATCTTTAATGGTTTGACTGATTAAACGGATGGTTTTCTTATTGATATTTTGTATTGCTCTTTTTTGTGGGACAGGTTTGCTAGGCTCTGCTTTGCTAGATTTTTGTACTTTACTTTTATTTTCTACATCATGTTCATTACTATTATGATCGATGTTTTCATCGTCATCTTCATCTAAAATTTCTAAAAAGATAAAACGATCACAAGCTGCAATAAAAGGCGTTGGTGTTTTTTGTTCACCAATCCCATAAACAGTTTTGCCTGATTCACGTAAACGAGTTGCTAATTTAGTAAAATCACTATCTGAAGAAACGAGACAAAAGGCATCAACATTTTCGGTATACAGAATATCCATGGCATCAATCGTCATGGCAGAATCTGTTGCGTTTTTTCCAGTGGTATAATTAAATTGTTGAATTGGGCTAATGGCATAATCTAGTAAAATTGTTTTCCAACCTCCCAAATTAGGCTTGGTCCAATCTCCATAAATGCGCTTGATTGTAGGAGTGCCATATCTAGCAACTTCTTCCATCATACCTTTTATATAATGATAAGATATATTGTCAGCATCAATTAATACAGCTAAACGTTTATCTTCGTTATTATTATCCATATATATTATTTTCCTTATTTATAAATTTAATATTCAACTAATAGATTGAAAAAAATAAATACAAATTCAATCTGAATAGATTATCGATATAAGTATCATATTAACACATAAAAACAAGCAAAATGTTGTATAATTGATAAA
>DIRM01000012.1 GCA_002427545.1 Mageeibacillus sp. UBA5436
GGCTGATTTACAATTCCAGTAAACAATATCTGATTGCCGCCATCGTATGTATCGCCATACAATACAAAAACAAATGGCTTATTACAATTCATTTCAAACGGCTCTGTAGGTATTGGCATACTCGCGCCAGCCGCCCCCATCACTGTAACGGCGGCAGCTGTGGTACCCTTTTCATCAACCTCAATAACAGCCTTATGTACCGCACTTGAAAGCCAAACAGGGATGTTTTCTTCAACAAGCCCACCTGTCAGAGGAGCGGCATCTTCGTCAAACAAGGGAACGCCTAAAGCCATAAGCGTATCTTTTAACTCCATCACATCACTTTCAATCGAGAAGCGCGGCAACAACAATTTTCCTGTGGCTTGAATGGAATCCTCTTTTATTTCATCAAAATATTCGCTTGTCATGGAAGAAAGCAACCCCGTGGCATCTCCGTCTTTTGGCAGGATAATATACATCCCGCCACCAGTTTTGAACCTTAAAGGCATGGCCTGAACTTTGTCGTCCTCGTAATAGGTTTGATTATCCCCTTCTCGCAGCATAAAAAACGCCGTTGTATCATCAGTGGGTGAATGAAATATATCTTCGGTGGTATTTTCGGTATTGAACTCCCAGTCCCATCTATCAGAAAAATAAATGGCATTGGCAATAGCAGCAATGGTATCAGGGTCAAACTCTTGTATGATATTACTAATCAACCCTTCAGTGTTCTCACTTGCCCACTTGTTTACAGCATCTACAGCTTCGTCAGAACTGAAATCCACGTTCATTATATTGCCCCGATAATAATCTATAAAAGATTGTGCAAATTCTTTTTTAAGTGTTAAATCATTATCTACAAATATTGCATTAGCTATTTTAAGCGGGTCATAATACGATTCATTATATTCTTCTGCAAACTCTTTATCTCTCTGCTTTGTTAAATCATACAACATGCGAGAAGCCGCATTGTTGATATCTTCCTCGCTGATACCAGAGGCGTTCAACGCTGATAAAAGACTATCTTTGCTTTCATCGTCTACCGCATTGACAAGGGCAGCCAAAGGAATCCATACGGAATAGGGAGAACATACAAAGTTATCATTATCGACAGTTTCTGCAAGAGCCGCGCTTAATTGAAAGGCGAAATCATTTGCTCCGCTCGCAACCGTTTCTGCTACCATATTTTCCTCTCCATATTCTGGTTCTAAAAGATCTTTTGCTGTTAGGTCTATCATATTAACTGCACTTTTGTTGTTATTCGTTGTAGGATTTGTTGTACATCCAGCAAACAGCGACACAATAAGTATGCTGGCCAGCGCAATAGATATTATTTTTGTTTTTTTCATCAAAGTCACCATCCTATTCTTCGGCTGCTTTAATTTTTTCTTTTTTCTCATTTTTTCAATATCTCAATAATTTTGCTACAAAACATAAACTTATTATATATTTATTTTAGTCTATTATGTATAAATAAATTGTCTTATGCAGATATCGTAAATATGATTTATTGTTTTATGAGTTTATTAATTTTTCGTGGAGTTTTTCGATTTCAAGGATTACATCTCTTACACGGCTCATACCCTTGACTGATAATGTCGTCTCTTGATTCGCTACTTTCTTGCTTGTTCTCAGGTTTCATTTGCTTTACACTGCTACAACCTGGTTTATGAAATTTCTTTGTATTGGTATTGAGAATATATTTTACTTCTGTGGATATGTCTGATGATTGATCAGTTGTTTCTTGTTCTTTTGTTTCATCCTGTCGTTGAATACTATTTTTTCCAACTGCAGCTAAAGTATCGACATCTCGGTTCTTTTGAACTTCATAAGTTAGATCTTTGCCATCGCTTTTAATAATAATATGACCTTGCATATCTGTTCTTAAAACTTTAACATCGGCATCTCTTAATCTTGATAATGTATTTTCATGGGGATGACCATATTGATTATTTTCTCCAACAGAAATAACTCCATAAGTAGGCATAACTTCTCTCAAAAAAGGATAAGTCGTAGATGTATCACTGCCGTGATGACCGACTTTTAAGACATCTGCTTTAATATCAGTACCTGCATTTAGGATATCCTGCTCTTCTTCTCTTTCCATATCGCCTGTGAATAAGAAGACATTATCTCCATGAATTAATTTAATAACTACTGAATTGTTATTTTCATTATCTGATTTCTCTCTGGGTGCTAATATGTAAAATTTGGCACTTCCTAAATCGTATTCTTTTCCTAAATTGACACTTTCTAAATTAGTATCACCTAAATAATTTAAAAAATTAGTAAATGCTTTTGATTCATAATTTAATGTTGAAGAGATTGCCTTTTTGGCTGTTGCATAGTTTAATGCTCCAGATAAACCACCTACATGATCTTCATGGCCATGGGTTGCAACGATATATTCTAATTCATTAATATTTCTTTCTTTTAAGTAGGCATAGATTAAGCTTGATTTGCTAGCTCCACCACCATCTATTAGCATTGCTTTGCCATCGCAAATAATTAAAGTGGAATCGCCTTGTCCAACATTGAGAAAATGAACTTCCATTTCTGAGCTATTATTTGCTTTATTATCACTGATGTTTGCCTGGATTAAGTCTGGTTTCTTTGTGCTTAGATATTCTGTTTCTGAGGCTAATGAAATTTCGTCCTGTTTGAGAACTGTTTTTAATGGTGATTGGCTTTGGGTTTCACTAGTCGCAGCTATTTTTTCCGTTTCAACCAAATCGGTTTTTTCATT
>DIRM01000022.1:0-254 GCA_002427545.1 Mageeibacillus sp. UBA5436
ATAATTTTGGCGGAGAGCATGGGATTCGAACCCACGATACGCTACAAACGTATACACGATTTCCAATCGTGCGCCTTCAGCCAACTCGGCCAACTCTCCAAATAAATTAGATTTTATGCGCTAGTAATATTATCATAGCCAAATTTATTTAGCAAACTTATTATTTGTTAGTTTAATGTAAAATTTTGATATAGTAATTGCCAAAGTAAATTGGACAGTAAGTGGCGTTCCCCATTTGATTTAATCTGGCAAAA
>DIRM01000022.1:450-6532 GCA_002427545.1 Mageeibacillus sp. UBA5436
TGATTTAATCTGGCAAAAGACATCGTCTACTTTATTTTGATAATGTCTAATTTAACTTGTCATTATCGTAAATGATTGATGATTCTATTACTTTATTATTTAAAAATACTTCAAGCTATTAAAATAAATAATATATATTTTTACTTTCTAATGTTATGATATCCATGCTTGTATTTTTATAAAGTAAAATCAAATTGAATAGGAGAAAAATATGGATAAAACAAACATTATCGAATTAAAGCATATTACAAAGTCTTTTAAAGATAATGGTTTTATAGCAGTAGATGATTTTAATCTAGAAGTAAAACGTGGCGAATTTGTTACTTTTCTAGGACCATCTGGCTGTGGTAAAACGACGACGCTTCGTATGATTGCTGGTTTTGAACTCCCTGATTCTGGAGAAATTCTCTTAAACGGCAAGTCGATTACACATTTACCTCCATATGAAAGGCCTATAAATACAGTTTTTCAAAGATATGCTTTATTTCCACATATGAATATTTATGAAAATATTGCTTTTGGCCTTAAACAAAAGAAAACCCCAAAAGGCGAAATTGAGCGCAAAGTTAAACATGTTTTGACTTTAGTTGATTTAGAGGGATTTGAAGAGCGTAATGTCAATACTTTATCAGGTGGTCAACAACAGCGCATTGCGATTGCCAGAGCATTGGTTAATGAACCCGAAATTCTTTTATTAGATGAACCTTTAGGTGCTTTGGACTTGAAAATGCGTAAAGAAATGCAAGTCGAATTAAAAAACATGCATAAAAGGCTGGGTATTACTTTTATTTATGTAACACATGATCAAGAAGAAGCTTTAACGATGTCAGATAAAATTGTGGTTATGGACAAGGGTAAAATTCAACAAATTGGTGGACCTGAAGATATTTATAATGAACCAGAAAATGCTTTTGTTGCTGACTTTATCGGTGAGAGTAATATTTTTAACGGCATCATGACTGGCAATCTTAAAACGCGTTTTTGCGGAGGAGAATTTGAATGTGTTGATGATGTGCCAGAAGGTACTCATATCACAGCTGTAGTGCGTCCAGAAGATGTACAGATAGTTAAAGCAGAACAAGGTACTATTCAAGGTATTGTTACATCTGTTGTTTTCCAAGGGATGCATTATGAAATTGTTGTTAAATCAGGAAAGAATGAAATAATCATTTACAGTGTCAATCAGTCAATCGTTGATGAAAAAGTTGGTATTCGTATAGAGCCAGAAGGCATTCATATTATGATCGCCGAAGACTATACAAATAGTTTTATTGTCGATATTAATAGTGATTATCGTCTGGAATATAATGATCATGTTCTAGAGGCTAGCTTGACCAAATTGATTAAAGGCAGCAAACGATTGGAAGATGGTACGATTATTGATGCTTCTGGAGAAAAAATTCATTTTGAACGTGCTAAAATTGAAGCGTCAATACAACCTCAAGATATTAAAATGACAGATGATGTAGAAGAAGGATTAATACAAGGTTATATTAGTAATTTAATCTATCAAGGTTCACATTATCTTTATGTTATACATACGGAGCTTGGGCATGACTTTGCTGTTTATGATAAATATCTTTGGAATATGGATGACCATGTTGGTTTAATCATGCCAATTAAAAAAATGAAATTTACATTAAAGAGATTGAAGTAATAATGACATAAATTGTTATACTAAATAATTGAGATGATTCTTATTTCTCATATACATCCTAGGTTAGGAGGAACTTGATGCAAATAAAATTTACTCGTAAAAACTTAAGTATTCCTTATTTTATATTTTTGTTACTATTTGTTGTTGCACCATTAATAGTACTTTTTTATTATGCCTTCACCAATGGTTCTGGTAAATTTACAATTAGTAATTTTACGGGATTTTTTACCAATTCAAATACAGTTGGAACTTTATTTTATAGTTTTGCAATAGCTTTTGTAACAACCATTATTTGCTTGATGTTGGCTTATCCAACAGCTTATTTTTTGGCAACAAGTAAACTTAAAACAAAATCTGTAATTATTATGCTTTTTGTTTTACCGATGTGGATTAATTTTTCGCTTCGGATTACAGCTTTAAAAGAAATACTGACTTTAATAGAAGGTAATTTAGCTTTTTATCCTTTCCTTAATACCATTATTGGTATGACTTATGATTTTCTACCGTTTATGATTTTGCCAATATATACAGCAATTGAAAAATTAGATCCAGCCCTGTTAGAAGCGGCCAAAGATCTGGGTGCAAATGATCGTGAAGCTTTTCTTCGTATCACATTGCCATTATCAATGCCGGGCATTACGAGCGGGATATCAATGGTTTTTTTACCAGCCATGACCAATTATGTTGTTCTCGACATGCTCTACAATAGTACCTATATTATGGGATCTTTAATTGGTAGCTATTTTACTACGGATAATTGGAATTTCGGCTCGATGATTGCCTTGATCTTATTATTAATCATTTGCGTATTCGCATTATTAACCAATACGAAAGAGGAAGTAAATGAGACTGGAGGAGAATTGCTTTAATGTCAAAGACTTTGAAATGGATTTTTCTAATAATAGTTTTATTATTTTTATATTTACCAATTTTGATTCTCGCAGTATTTAGTTTTACAGATGCTACTAATATAGGCATTATTCGCAATTTTTCTTGGCGAAATTATATTAACTTATTTATGACAGAAGAATTACGAAATATGATTTTGAGCACTCTTTTACTTGCATTAATTGCAGCTACTTTAGCTACAATTTTAGGAACATTGGGAGCAATTGGATCTTTCTATTCATCAAAAAAAATGAATCGTTCAATTTCAATTATGAATCAAATACCAGTAATCAATGCTGATGTAGTGACTGGATTTTCAATTGGTATTCTTCTCGTTGTCGTTTTAGGCATAAGTAAAGATAGTTTTTTCCCTTTAATAGCAGGTCATGTCACTTTATGTACACCTTTTGTATTTTTGGCTGTTATGCCTAAATTGATGCAAATTGACTCCGGTCAATATGAAGCGGCTTTAGATCTTGGTGCAACGCCAGCTAAAGCTTTAAAGCAAATTATCATTCCACAAATCAAATCGGGAATTTTGTCTGGTTTTGCCTTAGCGATCACTTTATCTTTAGATGATTATTTTATTTCAACTTATACCAAACCAGCTACTTTTGATACGATTAGTACGTATGTTGTGAATGCGACAAAAGGTTCACAAACTTCTACTAAAACAGCATTATGGGCATTATCTACAATGATTTTTGTGGTTGTCCTTTTAATTGTTCTTATTATGAATATCAAAACATTACGTATTGAGAATCAAAAACAAATAATGTTGAATGAGGATCAGGCATGAAGATAACAGCTTTGAAAAAATATACTCTATCTATTTTATTTTTAGTTTTAAGTATAATCTTTACGCTACAAATTATATTTGCTTATACTCCATACAATGTTGCTGTCAATGCTCTGACCGAAACAAAAAATACCAATAAGAATAAAAATAATACGGATGAACCTTTGGTTTTAAAAATCTGTAATTGGGAAGAATATATTGATGAAGGAGATTGGGATATAGACGAAGTTATCGATCTTGAAAGTGGTGATATCTTTGGGAAAAATTCGATGATAGATGAATTTGAAGCTTGGTATAAAGAAACTTATGGGATTGAAGTAAACGTAGAATATTCTAATTTTGGTACGAATGAAGATCTCTATAATATGCTAACCTTAGGTGATTCTTTTGATCTGATTTGTCCATCTGAATATATGTTTATGAAATTGATGAGTGAAGATGCTCTATTACCTTTATCAGATGAATTTTTCAATCGAAATAATGAATATAATTATTATATTCGAGGTGTTTCTCCCTATTTAGAAGACATTTTTGATTCTCATGAAATTAATGGTGAGAGATGGAGTAAATATGCAGCTGGTTATATGTGGGGAATTACAGGTTTTCTTTATAATCCTCAATATGTTACAGAGCAAGAAGCTTCTACCTGGCAATTAATTACAAATCCAAAATTTGAGCGATTAGTTACCATCAAAGATAATGTTAGAGATAGTTATTTTGCAGCGGTTGGCGCTATAAATTCCGAATTATTAGAATCGGAATCATTCATTAATAATACCGATTATAAACAAAATTTAGAAAATATTATGAATGATACTTCGCCTGCAGAAATTGAACGTGTTCAAGATTATCTGCAAACAGCTAAAGATAATGTTTATGCTTTTGAAACTGATTCTGGTAAGGCGGATATGATTACCGGAAAAGTGGTAGCCAATTATCAATGGTCTGGTGATGCTGTATATAGTATGGATCAAGCTGAGCAAGATAATGTCAAATTGAATTTTTCTGTTCCAAAAGAATCAACTAATATTTATTTTGATGGCTGGGTCATGTTAAAAAATGGCATACAAGGTAATAGTCAAAAACAACATGCTGCTGAAGCTTTTATCAATTTTATTTCTAGACCAGATAATGCTATTCGGAATATGAATTATATTGGTTATACTTCTTTTATTTCTGGCGGTGAGGATTCTCGAATTTTCGAATATTTAAAATGGAATTATGCTGCTGAAAATGAATCAATTAAAACTGTAGACTATGATATTAATTATTTCTTCACAGGCAATATGGAAAATAGTGAATCGCAATATATTTTGACTGTTGATGCAGGTCAAATTGGTAGGCAATTAACAGCGCAATATCCTAGCCCCGAGATTATGCAGCGTTCAGCCGTTATGCGCTATTTTACGCCTGAGCAATATACAGATATTAATAGTATGTGGATTAATGTACGCTGTTATAATTTAAAGAAAATGCCGATTTGGGGTTGGATTATCACTGTCATTGTTATTGTTTTATTTATTTGGATTTCAATTCATAAAATTATTCAAATAAGAAAAAATAATAATAATTAAATAAAATACTTCTAAATATTGTAAATGTTAATAAAATACTAAAAAGTGTTCACTTATTCGTGAATATTCTTTTAATATTTCATGATATAATTCTAACAAGACATTGATTCTTAAAACTTATTTAGAAAAAGGGGAATATTATGGGTTTAATTAAAGCTATTGCAGGTGCCGTAGGGGGCACATTAGCCGATCAATGGCGTGAGTTCTTTTATTGTGAATCTCTGCCAAACGATGTTTTAGTAAGAAAAGGCCAAAAAGTAATAGGTAACCGTTCTTCCAATAAAAAAGGTAGCGATAATATTATTTCCAATGGTTCTGGCCTTGTTGTCAATAATGGGCAATGTATGATTATCGTCGAACAAGGAAAAGTTGTTGAATTGTCTGCGGAACCAGGAGAATTTACTTGGGATTCTTCGAGTGAACCAAGTATTTTTTTAGGTGATTTAGGACAATCTATTATTGATACTTTTAAGACAATAGGTAAGCGTTTTACTTATGGTGGCGATACAGGTAAGGATCAAAGAGTCTATTATTTTAATACTAAAGAAATTTTAGACAATAAATTTGGTACACCAAATCCCATTCCGTTTAGAGTCGTTGATCGAAATATTAATTTAGATATTGATGTATCAGTTCGTTGCTCTGGTGTTTATTCTTATGAAATTTCGGATCCTATTCTTTTTTATACCAATGTAACAGGTAATGTTTCAGATGAATATAAGCGTAATCAAATCGATGTGCAATTAAAAACAGAATTTGTTAGTGCTTTGCAGCCAGCTTTTGCTGCTATTTCAACTATGGAAATTAGACCGAATGAATTACCTGGTCATGCCAATAAATTGGCCGATTTGATGAATGAAGAATTGAGTAAAAAATGGGGCGAATTAAGAGGTATTAAAGTAATCTCAATCGCTTTAAATCCAATTTCTTTACCAGAAAAAGATGCGGAAATGATCAAAGAAGCTCAACTCAGTGCCAGATTAAGAGATACAGGTCTTGCAGCAGCTACTTTAACTCAGGCGCAAGCCGATGCTATGAAAGCAGCAGCCTCTAATGAAGGCGGTGCCATGTCTGGATTTATGGGCTTTGGTATGGCACAAGGTGCTGGTGGTGTAAATGCGGCAGATTTATATGCTTTAAATCAACAACAGCAACAACAGCAAC
>DIRM01000022.1:6722-32424 GCA_002427545.1 Mageeibacillus sp. UBA5436
ACAACAGCAACCAGCTGTTTCAGCAGATAGTTGGACATGTCCTAAATGTCATCATGTTGCAACAGGTAAATTTTGTACTGAATGTGGTACGTCTAGACCAGAAAAAGGTTGGACCTGTGAATGTGGTACCGTAAATCAAGGTAAATTTTGTCAAAATTGTGGTAAACCAAAACCAGCAGCAGCTCCACTTTACAAATGTGATAAATGTGGTTTTGAACCAGAAGATCCTTATAATCCTCCGAAATTCTGTCCTGAATGCGGCGATCCATTTGATGAGAATGATCAGATTTAATAAAGTAGCCAGATTAAATTTTTAATCTGGCTTTAACAATTCTAAACGAGTATTCGCTTTTTAATTAGAGGTGATTATGTCAGAAATAAAAGAATTTAAATGCTTAGCTTGTGGTAGTCCTCTTGTTTTTGATACGACAAGTCAAATGTTGAAATGCACAAATTGTGATACAACATATGATCAATCTATCTTGGAACAATATGATGAGGAAATGAAAAACCTTTCCACTGAGGATAATTATTCATGGCAGGTTAATAGCGATCAAGAATGGTCAGATACAGAACAAGAAAATCTATCCATTTATGTATGTCAATCTTGTGGTGGAGAGATTATTGCAGATCCAACTACGATTTCTACGCATTGTCCATATTGTGATAATCCAGTTGTTTTAACTGGACAGGTTCAAGGTGATTTGAAACCAAGTTATATGATTCCCTTTAAATTAAATAGAGAACAAGCGATTGACGCATTGAAAAAACATATGGAAGGTAAAAAATTATTGCCTAAAATGTTTAAGGATCAGCAAAGAATCGAAAAAATTCGTGGCGTTTATGTACCGTTTTGGGTTTTTGATGCTGATGTAGGCGCCAATATGCATTATAAAGCTAATCGGATTCGAAAATGGTCTGATTCAAAATACATCTATACTGAAATTTCTCATTTTTCAGTTTTTAGAAAAGGAAATATTGCTTTTGAAAAGATTCCTGTTGATGCATCTTCTAAAATTGATGATGTATTAATGCAATCGATAGAACCATTTAATATACAGGAAGCAGTGCCTTTTAATGTTGGTTATTTATCTGGATTTTTGGCGGATCGCTATGATGAGACTTCAGATAAATGCATAGATATAGCTAATCAGAGATTAGAAGAAACAACAAAGGAAAGTATGCGTTCCACAGTGATGGGTTATGAAAATGTCACATCTCTAGAATCTGGAATTCAAATCTCTAATAGTGTTGCCAATTATGTTCTTTATCCAGTTTGGTTTTTAAATACTAAATACGAGGATCGTGATTATACCTTTGTAATGAATGGTCAAACCGGTCGCTTTATTGGTGATTTACCAATGGATAAAAAGATTGCCATAAAATATTATATTTTGATGTTTCTCGCTTTTTTTATTACTTCTTATGGCGCAGCTTGGTTAATCCATTTACTTTTATAAATAGGATTGAGGATGAATATGTTATCTGAAAAAAATAAAATAATTCAAAAAACATTTGGCCAAATATTTTTTCTGGGTCTTTGTTTATTACTTTTATTATTTTTAATGCAATCAAATATTGTTGAAGCTGCAGAAGAACATGATCCGCGTTTAATTGATGATGCAGATTTATTAAGTGATGAACAAGAAAAAATAATAATTGAAAAATTAAATGAAATCAGTAAAAAATATCAGCAAGATGTTGTCATTGTTACGGTTTATTCTATAGAAGGAAAAACAGCAACGGAATTTGCTGATGATTATTATGATTATCATAATTATGGTTTTTCTGATGAGCGTGACGGAATTTTATTTTTGTTGAGTATGGAATACCGTGATTGGGCTATCTCGACTACTGGACAATCCATTACCGTTTTTACGGATGCCGGTCTAGAGTATATGACAGATGAATTTTTACCGGAAATAAGCAAAGGTAATTATGAAGCTGGATTTACAAAATTTATTGAATTGGCTGATCAATTTTTTAAACAGGCTGAAAAAGGAAAGCCATATGATGTCAATCATTTACCAAAAGGACCACTTGGATGGCATTGGTTACTCATTACTTTTATTGTTAGTGCTTTACTTGCTTTAACGATTCTTCAAAGCATGAAAAATAAGCTTGTTTCAGTTAAAAGAAAAAGTGCTGCGAATGATTATATTAAGCCAAATAGTTTTGTGCTAACGGATCAAAAAGATCTCTTTTTATACCGCAATATTGCTGTTACAAAGATTCCTAAAAATACTAGTAGCGGCGGTAGAACTGGTGGATCCAGTACGCATACTTCATCTTCAGGCAGTTCACATGGTGGCTCCAGTGGAAAATTTTAATTCATCTGATTAAACTGTATTTTATAAAAAGTTATATATATTATATTAATTAGATTAATTGAGAATAAATCAAATAAATTTCTCTGGAAATTAAAGGGAAGAAAATGAAAAAACTAAAAGAATGTTCTTTAAAAGAGTTAATATCAACTGACGGAATTAAATGTGAATGTGGCAAAATACATAAAATGCCAATTAAAAGAGTAGAAGTGGGTGAAAATGCTCTCAATAGCGTACCTGAAATTCTAAATGAATTGAATATCAAAAAACCATTTATTATTTGCGATCAAAATACTTCAAAAGCAGCTTTTCCTTTGCTTATGCCTATATTTGAAGAGAATAAAATTCCATATGGTATCTTTCAATTTGAAGTAGAACATCTAGAACCAGACGAACATGCTATAGGTAGTATTATTATGGGTTTTGATCAAAGCTGTGATGGTATATTAGCTGTGGGTTCAGGCGTTATCAATGATCTTGGTAAGGTGATTGCTTCAACCTTAGAAAAACCTTTGGCTACAGTTGCTACTGCGCCCTCTATGGATGGCTATGGTTCCAATAATGCATCCATGATTCAAAACCGTCTCAAGGTTTCTCTTTATTATCATTGCCCAGAAGCTATTATTGCAGACACGCGTATTCTACAAGCTGCACCATTTGAAATGTTACAAGCAGGTGTGGGTGATATGCTTGCCAAATATTCTTCAATTTGTGAATGGCGCATTAGTCATTTGATTACTGGTGAATATTATTGTGAAAACATTGCTGATTTAGTTCGCGATTCTTTAAATAAAATATTAAATTTAGCGGATGATCTATTAAAACGAGATGCCAAAGCTGTAGAAGAAGTATTTATTGGACTTCTTTATACTGGTTTAGCTATGGGATATGCAGGTATTTCAAGGCCTGCTTCTGGTTTAGAACATTATTTTTCTCATGTTTGGGAGATGATGAATTTAGAAAGAAATAAACCATCCAAATTACATGGCATTCAAGTAGCTGTTGGCACTTTATATACTTTTCAGATTTGGGAAGAATTAAAAAAATATAAACCAGATAGACAAAAGGCCAATGATTTTATGCAAAGTTTTGATGATATTAAATGGCAAGCTATGGTTCATAGAATATATGGTGAAATAGCAGCTCCAAACATCATTAAAACTGCACAACAAGAAGGTCGAAATGATCCTGAATTACATCAAAAAAGATTAAATTTGATTATTGATAATTGGGATCAGATTTTGGAAATTGTTAATTCAGAAATGCCTGAATATGAGAGAATATTAAGCTTGATGAACAAGTTCTCTTTACCTTTAAGCGCAGATGATATTGGTTTTTCTCAAAAAGATGCACATGATGCTTTAATTGCTTCACGTGAAGTTCGCAATAAATATGTAACAAGTTCTTTACTTTGGGATCTTGGCTTATTATATGATATTGAATTTCCAAAAAATTCTGGTTTTATGGGTTTAGAGTAAATAAAACTTATAAGAAAATGATATGAATAGAGAATAATTAATGTTGAACAAAGATAAAGATGCGGAATTAAATCGTTTAAAAAACATAAAGTGCTTTTTTGTTGATTTAGATGGAACTTTTTATTTGGAAAATAGAATACTGGCAGGTTCTTTAGAGTTTCTCCAAGAAATGCAAAATAGAGGAATAAAAGTTTTATTTTTAACCAATAATTCTTCGAAATCTTCTCAATACTATATTGAAAGATTAAAGAAAATGAATGTTAAAGAACCTTTTCTAAATATTCTAACTAGTGGAGATGCCATTTGCGATTATGCGATGCAACATTTTCCTAATCAAAAAGCTTTTTTATTTGCTAATCAAATCGTAACGTCAGATATGCAAGAAAAAGGATTGATCATTGACAATGATAATCCTGATTATGTGTTAATTACATATGATACAGAATTAACCTATCAGAAAATGGATCGCGTTTGTTATTATGTCAGGCAAGGTTTGCCTTATATTGCCTCTCATCCTGATTTTAATTGTCCGACTAAATATGGATTTGCTCCTGATATTGGAGCTACTATTGCTTATATAAAAGCGAGTACAAATAGAGAACCAGATTTAATTATTGGGAAACCATATGCTGGAATTATCGATGAAGCATTAAAAATCATGCAGGTAAAGCGTGATGAAGTAGCCATGATTGGTGATCGTCTTTATACGGATGTGAAAGCCGGCATTGATAATGATTTGCTTGGAATTTTAGTATTATCCGGTGAAACAGACTTAGCAATGTTAGAAGCCTCATCGATTAATCCTGATTTAATTTATCCTAGTTTAATTGATATTGTTGCTGATTTATAATTATTTAAACCTCAATATGATATTAAATTTAGCATCATATTGAGGTTTTATATTTTTTGTGATTTTAAAATAACAATTACTTTAAATAATGATCAAACCACTTTGTGATTTCTGCTAGTCTTTTGATTCTAGCTTTAGGTTTGCCTGAACGCGATAATTCATGAGTTTCATTCTTAAATACAACAAGCTTTGTATTAATATTATTTTTCATTAAACCAGCATACATTTGAATACCTTGCTCTAAAGGGCAACGAAAATCATGATCGGAATGAATAAATAAGGTTGGTGTTTTGACTTTATTTGCATATTTTAATGGTGATTGATCCCATAATTTTTCAGGGCTTTTCCAAGGGTCACCATCTGTTTGATCTTCAGCAAAATAAAATCCAATGTCTGAAACACCATAAAAGCTAAGCCAATTCGAAATGGATCTCTGACTATTAGCAGCGGCGAAGCGATCAGTATGTCCAATAATCCAATTGACCATGAAACCACCATAAGAACCGCCTAAACAGCCAATCTTTTGTTCGTCAATATCTGGATATTTTTCTAAAACTAAATCAGTAAAAGTCATCAAATCTTGATAATCAATACTTCCATATTGACAGCGAATATCAGAAAAATCTGATCCATAGGCATCTGAACCATGTGGATTAGTATAAAAAACAAAATAACCTTGATCTGCTAAATATTGCATTTCATGATGTAAAATTTTTCCGAATACAGTTTTGGGACCACCATGAATTTCTAAAAGACCGGGATATTTTTGGCCAGGTTGATAATTGCTTGGCTTTAGAACAAAACCGTCCAAAATGTCATTATTCGATTCAAATTGAAAAGTTTCTATTTCTGACAACGGTGTTTTGTTTAAACTGTTGGAATAATGACTTAGCTGTTCGATGTTACCAGATTGATATTTAAACAATTCGGGTAATCCTAAATTTTCCATGCCTACAAAATAAATATCACCGTCAAGAATTTGAAAGCTAAGTAAAGAACCGTCAAAATCAATAACTGTTGTCATTTTACCTGTAAGATTTACTTTCTTTAATAAAGAACGGTTTTCAACGGTACAAATAAAATAAAGCTCATCATTGAAAATGACGATTTGCTCACCTGAACCGTATTTGGCATCGGTGCCAATACTATTACCAAAAGCGATATCGTCATCATTAATTTTTTTTATGCTCAAATCTTTTAAATTAATCAAATAAATGTATGGATCGCTATTGATACCATGACTTTTATTATCTGTTGCAATCATATAAGCAAATTGCTCATTAATAAATTTAATGGAAAAAACATTAAATTCTGATAAACTAAGCGCTTCTTTTTTTTGTGAGTCTAAATGATAAATAAAGACATTTTCTTTTAAAGGTAATAATTTAGATTTTTGACTGCTCACAATAAGCAGATTTTTCTTATCTGGACTCATTTCAAAAAAAGAAATATTTTCATCTTCATCACTTATTAGACGATAATATTTTTTTGATTCATTTGTTTCGGCATGCTCAATTTTTGATTTTTCATTATTAATCGAATTGAGTAGATCCAAACGTTGTTTTTCAGTTTGTTCTTCTCTCATTAATTTCATTATTTTGGAATCAAGAATAAAGATCTGATTTATTTGATTGATCGTGTAATTATTGCCATTTAACCAAAATGGTAATTCTTCAATTTCTAACCATTCCTGTTCAGGAGAATTAGCCGTTGGTTCCATTATTTTTGAGCCTTCAATTAAAAAATTACTATTATCTAATTGAAATATCTCATTGACATTCAAATTCAATTCAAATGAGAATTTGGACTCCCTTGTATCCAAATCAAATACCCAATATTTGCTCTTGTTTTTTTGTGTCTTTGAAGAAACAGATTCTTTGTCATTTGTTTTTTCTAAATCGGCTATAAACAATTGATTCATATCATCAGCAAAGAAGTAATTACTGCTGTTTATTTTGGTTAAAAATTCAAATTTTTGTTGATTGATATCATAAGCGTAAAGTTTGCTTTGATATGAATTTTCTTCTAAATCGGGTTTGGTTAATTCAAAAATAATTTTATCTTTTTTAGGACTGATTTTAGGATTGTGAATAAATTCCCATTCTGTAAATTGATCGATGAACATTTTTCCCCCTTTGTTCACTGTGCTTGTCTGAATTTTAATTTTATTTTTATTGTACTTTATGTTCACATTACTTTTTAATATTACTGCTAAATTTTAAAAATTGAAATTTTAATATGAAACAATTATTAAACTTATCTTTTAAAAAAGAATCTCAGACAATAAAGGATAATTAATTTATGCTATAATTTAAGGGTATTTTAAACATGAGTTAGCTTTTTATAAGAGGTTATATATGGATTCAGTATTGTTAAGTGATTTAATTAAAGAATTTCATTTGGAAATTATTCGTGGATTTGGAAAAATTGATTCCACAAAGCTTTTTATACCCGATGTCACGAGGCCAGGTTTACAATTAACAGGAAATTTCATGCATTTTGGACCAGACCGTATTCAATTGCTTGGCAATATGGAAACAGCCTATTTAAATTCATTGACAGAAGATGATCGTAGACATAAATATAATGCTTTGCTTGCAACTGGCATTCCTTGCTTAATCCTAAGTCGGAATCATCAAGCGGATCCTATTCTATTAGAAATTGCTGAAAAATATAAAACACCAATTTTGGTAACCGATGAAGGTACGGCTTCAATTTCTAGTTCAATTTCAAAATATTTAAATGTAGAATTGGCAGATAGAATATCCATACATGGAGTTTTTGTCGAAGTATACGGCGAAGGCATTTTAATGATTGGCGATAGTGGTGTGGGTAAATCTGAAACTGCACTTGAACTCGTAAAAAGAGGGCATCGCTTAATAGCTGATGATCTTGTTGAAATTCGCAAAGTATCTGATACAACTTTGCTCGGCAGAGCACCAGAAATTATTAGGCATTTAATTGAAATTCGTGGTATAGGAATTCTTGATGTTAAAGAATTATATGGTGTTTCTTCCATCAAAATGCAAGAAAATATTCAATTTGTTATCAATCTAGAATTATGGGATGAAAGCAAAGCTTATGATCGCATGGGATTAATTGAAGAAACAACGGACATTTTAGGCCTAGATATTCCTTCTTTGACAATTCCAGTAAGACCAGGACGTAACCTTGCAGTTATTGTTGAAGTTGCAGCGATTAATTTCCGTCAAAAGAGCATGGGTTATAATGCAGCCTTGGCTTTAACAGAAAGAGTTTTCAAAAATAATTAATGCATGTTTTAACCCTTGCTTTGTATGAGATGGCATCAGTTAAAGTCTTTTAGGCTTTACTTACATTGATCAAACATCAATTAAAATTTCAAAGTTTTATACAGTTGTTTTATTATTAAACTGTATTTTTATTTTGATGTTATAATTTATGAATAAGCAATGAGATAAAAATTAAAAAAGAAAGGAATTAGCGATTACTGAAATGATAATAAGGCAACAATATTGACATAGTCAGTACGGCCTCTCATCAGCCTTTTTCTAAAATCATATTTTTAGGCTACCTACTGTATTCGCTAACTTGTGCATATGAATTCAAAAGATTATCAAGCCATTTTTTCTTCTTTTTCGAATAAAAAAATATTTTATAATTATCCTTTAAAAGATTTTTCATCTTTTCATTCAGGTGGTGCAGCAGATGTTTTATTGTTACCATCCAATATAGAAGAAATTAAAGCAGCTATGAGTCTTTGCAAACAAAATGAAATTCCAGTTCAGGTTTTAGGTAAAGGATCAAATGTTTTAATTTCGGATAAAGGAATCAGAGGTTTGACTATTTATTTACATAGTAACTTTGATCAAATACAAATTAAAGATAATTTAATTTATGCAAATGTAGGCACGTCATTAGCACAATTAGCTGCTTTAGCTGCATCTAATAATTTATCAGGACTTGAATTTGCTGCAGGTATTCCAGGCAGTTTAGGTGGGGCTATTTTAATGAATGCAAGTGCTTATGATGGTGAAATAAAAAATGTTGTCGAGAATTCATCTTATTTGAATGAAGAAAATGAAATTAAAGAATTAAATAAAGAAGATCATCAATTTGATTATCGCCATAGTTTTTATAGTGATAAACCTTATATTATTTTAAGAGCAGAGTTAAAATTACAAAAGGGAAAAAGGCTTGAAATTTACGAAAAAATGAATGAATTTCAAATAAAAAGGCGACAAAGTCAACCTCTTGATAAATATAGTGGTGGAAGTGCTTTTAAGAGACCAACAGGTTATTTTGCAGGCAAATTAATTTCAGATGCAGGTTTAAAAGGTTATAGTACTCAAAATGCGGGTGTTTCTGCCAAACATGCTGGTTTTGTTGTTAATTATGGTGAAGCAACTGCTTCAGAGATTAATTCTGTTTTTAGACATGTTAAAGAAGAAGTCAAAAAACAATTTGGGATTGATCTTCATCCAGAAGTTAAATGGTTAGGCGAGTGGGATGCGGAGGAAATTGCATGGAAATTGTAATTTTAACAGGTATGTCAGGTGCAGGAAAAAGCTCTGCTATGCGTGCTTTGGAAGATCTTGATTATTTTTGCATTGATAATTTACCGCCAGATTTATTACCAGGACTTTTACAAGCTTTTGCTGAAACTGAAAAAGAAGATGGCTCGCTTCAAGCCTCACGAACGCAAAAAATTGCCATCGGAATTGATATTCGTAGCTTAATCCGATTTGGAAATGTGACAGCAGGTTTTAAAAACTATTTTACTGAAAAAATGGATACTAAAATTATTTTTATGGAAGCATCAAATGAAGCTTTAGTATCGCGTTATAAACAAAGTCGTCGAAATCATCCTTTAGCGAAATCTAGAAATTTAGTCGATGCGATTACGGAAGAAAGAAAGCGTTTACAAGATTTAAGAGCTTTATCCGATTTTGTTATTGATACAACAGAAATGTCTCTGAATAATTTGAAGGATTTGCTCTATAATACTTTAGCGACAAATGATTATGATCAAATGATGACAATTTTTGTTCAATCTTTTGGCTATAAGTATGGTCTTCCTTTAGATTCAGATTTGGTTCTTGATGTTCGCTTTTTACCCAATCCTTTTTATGATGAAAATTTACGACATTTATCTGGCTTAGATGAGCCGGTTAAAAACTATATCATGCAATTTGATCAGACCCATAAATTTTTAGAAATATATCGTGATTTTTTTCAGTTTTCTTTGCCTCTTTATCAAAATGAAGGTAAAGTTCGCTTGATGATTGCTGTAGGTTGTACTGGTGGACGTCATCGTTCGGTTACTTTGTCCGGAGAATTGGCTAATATACTGAGAAGTTTAGGTTATCGTGTTTTTCTTGAACATCGTGATATTAGACGTGATCCAATTGGAGGCATTTAACATAGATGATGCAAGAAAATACGATGACAATCAAAACGAATAATGCAAAGGCACAGCCAAATAAATTAATAGAAAAATCAGTTTCTGCACAATTACGGGACTTGATTTTTGAAAATTTTACTATTAATGATTCCTATCAACGAGTCTTTTTTCTTGCATTTGCTAGTGTAAGTTTAAAATATCAAAGACGAAATATGCGCTATGCAACATATTCGGAAAATTTGATTTCTTTTTTACAAAATCTTTTATATAAAGAGTATAATGTCAAATTTAAAGCGGTCAAACATAAAGAACTATATGTATTAACCATTGAAGAAAAGCATATAATAGAAAGAATAAATGCTGATTTAGAGCAATTCTTTTTACATAATCCTGCTAATATGAGAGAGAGTTTAACTCCGGAGGAATATTTTGAAACCATTAGATGGATTTTATCAGGATTGTTTTTAGGATGTGGTAGTCTTTCTGATCCTAAAGAACGATATAATCTAGAATTTGCGATACCTAAGCGTTCAACTTCACTTTGGTATGGTTTATTTTTATCGGAAATTGATTTAGAACCAGGACGAGTTTTACATCAAGGTTTAGAAATACTGTATTTGAAAGAAAGCGATAAAATTAGTGATTTTTTGCGTTATATAGCTGCAGATAAATTGCTTATAGAATTTGAGCAAATTCGTGTAAAAAAAGAAATGCGCAATCATGTTAACCGGATTGTCAATTGTGACAATGCAAATGCTCAAAGAATGGCAAATTCTGTAACGCGACAAATGAATAATATCAATTGGTTAAAAGAAAATAATAAATGGTCTGAATTATCAGAAGAATTGCAAGCTGCTGCAGAATTACGTTTAGAATTTCCAGATTATTCTCTTAAAGATCTAGGTGAGCAAGCAAATCCTCCTATTGGAAAATCTAGTATGAATTATCGTTTGCAAAAAATTGACAAAATAGCAGAAAAATTGAAAGAAATTATTTGAAAATTTAAAATAGATGGAAGTATATAAAATATGAATCAAATTGTATTGGTAGAGCCTGTGATCCCACCAAATACTGGAAATATAGCTAGGACTTGTGTAGCCACTAATTCAAAATTACATTTAGTAGAACCACTTGGTTTTTCGATTACTGATAAGGCGGTAAAAAGAGCAGGTTTAGATTATTGGTTTGATACAGATTTACAAATCTGGCCAGACTTAGATCATTGTTTACGATCTTTTGGAGACTTACCTGTTTTTTACGTTACAACAAAAGCCAAACAATATTATACAGAATTAAAATATCCAGATAATTCAGTTTTCTTTTTTGGTAAAGAAGATAAAGGTTTACCCGAAGATCTTCTATTTACTCATTTGGATCAATGTATCAGAATACCCATGTCAGAAAATAAACGCTCATTAAATTTAGCAAATTCTGTTTCGATTGTTTTATATGAAGCATTGCGTCAGCAATCATTTCCTGGCTTAGTCTAGATAGAGGATGGATATTGAATATGTCTAAAAAAGAAAGAATGTTTAATTGGGCCAGTTGTGAGCTTTCTGGCTTTCAAAAAGGATTTATAACTATTAAAATTGATTTTATAAGTAATATTCTTTCATGGAAATCAGCTAAACAATGGAATAATAATTTTGTTCAAGGTTTACCAAAAGCTCAAATGAAACCATTATATGAGAGCCTCGATAAATTTTTACAAGAGAATAGTGATAAAAAACCAACAAAAATTACTCAACCAGAACCATATGTTTGGATTATTCAATATGGCATGCCAGATGAGATAATTGAATTACAAGGTTATGATATAGATTTTGATTCATGGAAAGAGTTAATTACAGCTATTGAAAAAGTTTCACGTCGTGAGTTTAAGCTGTAATTTAATGAGATAAATTGTTAAATACAAGCAAGATATGATTAAATAGGTTAAATACTTTAATTATTTTGGAGTGGATTATGGAATATTGGGAAGGATTTTTTTTAGGTCCATTTTGGACAGATTCTGATTATAAAGATCGAAGACATAAAACCTTATTTATAGGCATTTCATTAATTATCTTTGCTTTAATGGTTCTTCAAATTCTTATGCCTGGAAAAATTTCTGAATTATTTGTTTTTCCTATACAAGTTAATTTTATTTTAGGCTTCCTTTTACTTATAGGCTTACCTTTTTTGGCATCTCGTTATTATCAATTAAATCCTGTTTTCCGTATTCTTATTTTATTTGCTTATATATTACAATATTTATTTTTATTTCTTGGGTTTATACAATTGTTTACCCGTAATTTTGAATTAGATTTAAATTCAATGCCTGATTTTGTCTTGACTTTCTTTGATGGCTTAATGGTAATCAGCAGTAATATTTTTAATTTTTTAGGTAGTTTAGGAAGCACAATTGCATCAGTCGCATTTGGTATCATTGTCGGTGGTATCGTCGGCTTATTTGTTATTTTTATTTGCATTTGCTTACCGTTGATTTATTTAATTTCATTTCGCCAATTACAAAGATTAATTGATCGCATCCTATACAAAAAAAAGATGTCTGGAAATTATATAAAAAGATAATTTTACAATCCATCCATAATTTGACTAAATTATTTCTAGAATTTCCTGATTCTCTAAAATGATAAATAAAGAATAAATAATATTTAAAATAACCTTGATAAAAATAATAAAAGGATTCTTATGAGAACAATTTATGTAGAAGAATTAATAGATGAAATAGCCCAATTATGTATTAAAGCAAATATCGATCTACCAGAAGATGTTCGTCATATTATAGAATTAGCAACGGTGCAAGAAGACTGGGAAACGGCCTCTCATATTTTATTAGATATACAAAAAAATTATCAATTATCTGAAAAAAATTCATTGCCCATTTGTCAAGATACTGGGATGGCTTTGGTTTTTTTGGAAATTGGGCAAGATGTTCATCTTATTGGGGATATCGATGCTGCCATTCAAGCAGGTATCAAGAAAGGCTATGCAAAAGGTTATCTTCGCAATAGCATGGTAGAGGATCCTTTAATACGTGAAAATACGAATGATAATACACCAGCTCTAATTTATTATGATTTGGTACCTGGTGAAAAAATTAAAATTACGATTGCTCCTAAAGGATTTGGTTCAGAAAATATGAGCCAAATAAAGATGCTAAAACCTTCGGATGGTAGAGAAGGAGTAGAAAACTTTATTTTACAAGTAGTTAAAGAAGCTGGCCCGAATGCTTGTCCACCGATTATTGTAGGGGTAGGTATTGGTGCTTCTTTTGATCGAGCAGCATTATTAGCAAAAAAAGCATTGTTACTAGATTTAGAAAAGAAGAATCCGAATCCTTATTATGCAGAAATGGAAGAATCTCTTTTGCAAAAAATTAATGAACTTGGGATTGGCCCCCAAGGTTTTGGCGGTAAGACAACAGCCTTAGCTGTGAAAATATTGCCATTTGCTACACATATTGCTGGCTTACCTGTTGCAGTTAATATTCAATGTCATGTGGCAAGACATGCAACAACTTTTATTTAAAGTTATTAGGAGAGCCAATACATGGAAAAACAAATTACAATACCTCTGAATGAAGTAGAAATTATTGATTTAAAGACAGGAGACCGTGTTCTCTTAAATGGTGTTATTTATACAGCTAGAGATGCAGCACATCAGCGTTTAATGGAATACTTAGATGAAGGTAAAGAGCTACCTATCCCTATAAAAAATCAAATTATTTATTATGTTGGTCCAAGCCCAACTCCTCCAGGACAAATTATCGGTTCAGCTGGACCAACTTCATCCTATCGCATGGATGCTTTTACACCGAGATTATTAGATTTGGGATTAAAAGGAATCATTGGTAAAGGCAGTCGAAATGATTTAGTATGTGAATCAATTATTAAAAATCAGGCTATTTACTTTGCAGCGGTTGGTGGTATAGCTGCACTTTTAGCTAAAACAATAAAAAAATCAGAAATTGTTGCTTTTGAAGATTTAGGAACGGAATCTATTAGAAAATTAGAAGTTAAAGATATGCCATTAACTGTTATCATAGATTCCTATGGCAACAATTTATATGAACAAGGGCCGCAAAACTATCTTAATTCTATTCAAAAAAAGTAAAATTGATGATTTTGGGCCTAAAAAGCAATATGATTTTAAATTTTATCGGATAATAATTTAGAATATGCTAAAATTGTTTTTTAAACAAGATTTAAGGAGGAGAGAATTTTGCAATTCCCCTTTGGAAATAAAAAAGCTGATGTAAAACAGCAAAGATTACAAAATAATCATTCTATTCAAAAGAAACACGATATTAAGGCTAATAGTTCTCAAGATATTACAAAAGCAACCATAATCTCAATGATTGGATATTTTTTGGCGAAAATTACAGGCTTTTTGAGAGAAGTGCTTGTTACACCTAAATTAGGCTTCGGGATGTTTTCTGATCCTTATTATGTAGCGTTTTTCATCCCAGATTTGCTCTATTCCTTATTAATAGGCGGAGCTGTTTCGGCAGCAATTACACCAACTTTATCAAGTGGCATTGAGCGCAATCAAGAAAAGCAAGCATGGCATGCTGTTAATATTTTTATTACCGTTTCTACGGTTGTGATGATAATTGTTTTGCTGATTGTAGGAATCATTATGCCTTGGCTTTTGCCGGCTATTAATCCTGGAAAATCTGCAGAAATACTAGAAGCAGCCATACCAGTCTCACGTATCCTCTTAATTCAATCTGTTTTTATGACTTTGATTTCCTTGACTCAAGGTATATTGACGGCTTACAAACGTTTTGGCTTAGCTGCCTTTGGCGTTATGATTTACAATATCGTTTATATGTTTGTCTTGGTTTTTTTGGGTGAACAGAGTATCCAAGGTTTAAAGCATGTCGCTTGGGGTGTGGTGGGAGCCGCTGTCATATACTTCATATATCAATTAATTTTATCTCGACGTGAAATTCGATATTTTAAACTTGATTTTAATTATAAAGACCCAGCGTTTAAACAGCTTTTAAAATTAGCACTTCCAACTTTACTTTCTGCTTCTGTTCTCCATATTAATTCATTGATTATGAATGCATTTACTTATCAATTTGTGGGAGCCTCAACAGCTATTCGTCATGCTGAACAAGTTTTCATGTTACCTTATGGCATTATAGCCGTTGCCATAGGTACAGTGATGTTACCGAATATTACAGGCTTTTATTCCAAACGTAATTTCAAGAGAGTTAAATCTCTATATACTTCTAGCCTACGTAAATCAATTTTTTATATTGCGCCTATTGCCATGATTTTCTTCGTTATGAGTTTTGAAACGATACAATTGATTTTTCAATGGAATGTTACTACTTATACAGATGAACAAGTTCAAATTGTTGGTTCAGTATTGAAATGGTTTTGTTATAGTTTGATGTTCCAAACGATCATATATATGACAAATCAAGCTTTTTACGCCAGAAAAGTGACGAGAATATCTTTATTTAATGGTATTCTTACTTTGATTTTAAATCCTATATTTTGTGTTCTATATACCAAAGTATTTGATTTTGGTATTCAGGGCATTGCTATGGCGCATGCCTCTTATAGCTTGGTGGGAGCCATTATTGTTTATTCTTTGTATAAAGTACATAATCCTAAAGCTAAGCCATATCGCATTCTACCATTCATGATTAAAATAATATATTGTGTCATTATTAGTGGTGTTGTATTAACAGCTATTAATCTGATTCCACTTTCTAGTTATAATAAAATATTACAAATTTTGTTTTATGGAATTAAGGCTATTATAGGCATCGTAGTGTTTTATTTAGCAGGTATTTCCGTTAACTTAAAAGAAACTAGAGAAATTCAACAGAAAATTTTGGAAATAACTGGCCAAAACAGAAGGGAGCTTCAAAATGCAAGATAGTTATCAAGATAGAGTTCAAGAAATTAGATATCAATTTATAGATCGAAAAAAAAGAAGAAAAGCAGATATGTTTATGGCACAATGGTTAAATTTTAAAATTGCCATTACGCAAAATCGTTCAGCCCGGACTATTAAAAAACAAGAAGCCGAATTGAATAATTTTTTTAATCAACCAGAATTTAAAAAAATGTTTGAGGAAGATGCTAAAAGAACAGAAGCTGCTATATTTTCGGAAATAAAAGATTCAGCTCAGCTCTATCAAAAATCATGTTCTGAAGATAGTCATTATACATCCAAACTTTTTGGTCTCATGAAAATGAAAAATGATGAAATAGCTAATAAAGCTGGCATGGAAGTCTACGAAATGATGATACAGACTTTAATGGAAATGGCTGATTGCTTTTGGCGAAATCAAATGATCGCAGCTTTACATCTTGCTTATCAAGATGTTTTCGGCCAAGAGGCTATAAAAGCAGAGCTTTTTTTTAACAATCCTATAATTTATGAAAAATTTGAAAAAATTATGGATAAAGTCTTAGATGTTGAGGAGAATTAATTGAAGGCACAAGAAAATAATAAAGCAATTGTCCTAGGTGTTTATTTAAATTCTCAACATTCAGATAAAGCAATTTTTGAAAATTCTTTGAAAGAATTAATTGAATTGACTGAAACAGCTGGCTTAGAAGTGGTTGGCGAAGCTATTCAATATAGAGAAAAATTTGATTCTGCCTATGCGGCTGGATCTGGTAAATTATTAGAGATTGCTGAAATAGCGAAAAATCTTGAAGCAGAGACCATAGTACTTGATATCAATTTAACAGGTTCACAAATGCGTAATATCAATGAATTAACAGATCTAAAGGTTTTGGATCGAACTTTGATTATTCTTGATATTTTTGCTATGCGTGCCAAAACTGGCGAGGGACGTTTACAGGTAGAAATTGCTCAATTAAATGATCGTGCTACTAGACTTGTGGGAGCAGGGAAAGCTTTATCGCGTCTTGGCGGCGGTATCGGCACGAGAGGACCAGGCGAAACACAATTAGAAAGTGATCGCCGTCATATTCAAAAGCGAATTAATTATTTAAAAGGTAAATTGAAGGATGTACAAAAACAAAGAAATCTAACAAGGACGAATCGTGACAAACAAGAAATTTATAAAGTAGCAATTGTTGGTTATACAAATGCGGGAAAATCAACTTTATTAAATGCTTTAGCAGATTCGAATGTTGAGACAATGGATCAAGTTTTTGCTACTTTGGACCCTACAGCTAGAAAATTAAGCTACTCTGAAATTCCTATTATTTTAATCGACACAGTTGGTTTTATTCGCAATTTACCTCATCAATTGGTGGAAGCTTTTCAGTCTACTTTAGAAGAAGTTACTTTTGCAGATTTAATTGTTCAAGTTACAGATATATCGGATCCGGAATTTAAATTACAAGTAGATATTGTCGAAAAACAATTAGAGGCATTAGATGCTGATGCAAAACCACGAATACATGTCTTTAATAAGGTTGAGAAAGTAGATCCGAGCCTTGTCGAACAAATTAAAGGAACTAATCGACATGCCATTAAACAAATTTTTGCTTCGGCTTTATATGGCAATGGAATTGAAGAATTACGACAAGCCATTATTGAAGTACCTCAAGCTACCATGTTACCATTCCGTTTAGTTGTTCCTTATGATAAATCTAATATTATTTCTGAACTACAAAAAATAGCGGTCGTAGATCAATTAGAATATCAAGATGAGGGAGCTGAAATTGTTTTTAAAATTAGAAAAAATGATTTGGGAATCATCACACCACTTTTAAATAATAAATAATATGCCAATTGATTGTACTTAAACCAATCAAATTGAGTGTACTTAAACTAATCAAAAACCAATGAAATTTATCTGCAAAGTTGAACAAAAAACATTAACTTACAATCTCAAGCCTAATGTCTTATTCTTTTGGTTCTTTTGTTTGGTCAATATTTGGTCTTGGTCTCAATTTTCCAACATTTTTTTCTAAATATTCGGCTTCCCTAGCTTTTAACCAGTTTTCGATTGCTTTGGTAAATTCATCAGCATCTTTATAATCTTGAGGTAGCATTGCTTTGCCATATATTATATTTATAACATTTTTCTTTTTAGTAAAAGTATTTTTGCGTTTTGGAATTTTATCATAACGAGAAAATACTTCGAAACCACCTTCAATATAGACAGGAATTAACGGAATATCACTTTTCATGGCAATATAGGCTGCTCCACTTTGTAATGGTGCAACCAAACCATCGTGAGTTCTAGTGCCTTCTGGATGAACTAAGATGATATTACCTGCTTTAGCTGCTCTACAGGCCATAACTAAGCCTCGAACAGGATTACCATATCGTTCAACCTCTATACCACGCGCAACGGGTAAAATCATTTTGCCTATGATACCGTGATCTGTTTTAAGATCAGCACCAATAAGGGCTGAGAATTTTTTGAAATGATCTTTGGGTAAACCTTTAGCAACCATGAGACCATCAATATAAGTTTGATGATTTGGAGCTATAACATAAGGCAAATCATTTGGAATGTTTTCTGAATTTACGTAATTAATTTTAGTGAAAAAGCGCATTAAAAACATCGCAGAAGAGGATAAAAATCTGCCCCATAAAGAACGCTCATCTGGCAAATTATTTTTATTTGCTTTTACCTTATCATTTTTTAATTTTTCTGCCATTCATGAAATCTCCATTCCATTATCACGACTTTTTTCTAAGCGTTTTTTTTTGAAGAAAGTTTTAATTTGCTCAGAGCAAACCTCTAATAGTATACCACCATGAAAGCAAGTATGATGATTAATTGATGAAGATTTTAAGTTTCTTAAGTCTGACAATGATCCACAAGCTCCAGTTTTAGGGTCATAAGCTCCAAAATAAACGTCTTGGATTCTGGCTTGAACAATCGCACCAAAACACATAACACAAGGTTCTAAGGTTACAAATAATTGACAATCATCTAAAATCCATCGATTTAATTTTTGGCAAGCTTCTTGAATTGCCAAAATTTCTGCATGTGCGATTGCATTATGATCAATTTGACGCCGATTATAGGCTTTAGCAATAACTTGATTGTTATGGACGATGATGGCCCCAACTGGCACATCATCATTTAGTCCAGCAATTTCAGCTTGCTCTACCGCTAATTGCATATAAAAATTTTGATCGTTATCATTCAAATTCGCACCTGCTAAAATAATACTAAATTTCTATCTCAAATAAATTGAAATTGTCAGATAAAACATTTAACTTGCTAATTCATTATGTGCTACATATAATAACATAAGTAAAAAATAATTTAATGATAGTCCGAATTTTTATGGACTGTGATTTTGTGAGGTAATTAATGAAAGAAGGAATATGTAAAAATTGTGGCTCTATTGTTTTTGTAGATCCCAAAAACGAAAATTGCCATTGCTTGTTTTGTAATTGTGTTTTTCCCACCTCTGAAGCTCTAGAGATTGCAAAAAATCCAACTGCCTATACTTATCCTAATGAAGAACAACCAGAATATGTTGATGAAAAAATAAAACAAGAATATGCAAAAAATATTAATTCTTTAGATAAATTGGCTGAATCACAAAAAAAGAATCAAGCGAAGGCAAAAAAGAAACCACAATATGCTATTAAGACAAAAGTATTACCAGATATTAATTTATCTGTAAAGCAAGTTGTTATGATGATTGCATGTTTTGCATTAATTGCTTTAGTCTTTTTAGGAGTCATGTTACCAAAGACCATAAAACGTGATCGTCAAAGAGAAGGAATTACGGCTCAATTTAAAAAAAGCATGACTTCTTCAGAGTTAAAAGAAACGATTGACTTTGATGAAGGTTTTGTTATTTCTCATATGGATAATTCACATTTAGATTTGGTCATAAAAGAAAAGCCAAGCAAAGAAGATGCCATCCAAATTTTTAAGCTTTATTCAGATACACGTGCTTCGGTGATAGGTGATATTTCGGAAGATAAAAAATATAATAATGTTTCTTTACGTATTGCAATACCTGAAGCAGGCGGTTATTCTATTTCAAATCAAAATATATCAGATTTAGAAAATCTGGAGAATGTTGAAGAATTACCATAAAATGATATGAATTATTTCTGCTTGATGATTTGAGAGAAAAGTTTTTAATTTTGTTACATTTATGATTTAGTTTATACAATTAATTTTGTAATAATAGTAATCAGAAAGTGAGTTTATTTCTAATTCATACTTTTCTCCTCCAATGTTTAAGCAGTTCCGATTATGTCGGAACTGTTTTCGGTTTCGGCAAAATCAGAGCTCAATTATTTAAAACAATAAAATTAGTTTATTTGGAGAATATTATGGATATTATTTATTTAAATCATAGTGCATTTTATGTAAAATTAGAAAATAAAAATATCTTGATTGATTATGGTAGCATGCCTAAAAGGCCTCTTAACGGCAGATTGAACAAAGGTATTTTTGATTTTTCTATTTATAAAAGCAAAACAAATTTAATAGGTTATTCATCGCATCGACATGCAGATCATTTTGATGAAAATTTAATAAAGCAATTTTTACAAAATAAAATTCCATACATTCTTTCAGACGAAACAGCATTCTCAATTGAAACCTATATGCAAGATAGTAATTTTTATCGTATCTTGCCGAATTCCTTATGGGAGATTGAAGGTTTAAAAATTGCTAATACGGGTTCAACGGATCAAGGTGGCTCGATACTCTTTCAAGAACAAAGCGCCAACTATTCTATTTATTATGGTGCCGATTTAGCTGTTTGGGATGATTTTCCAGAATTTTATGAGGGCTTTTCCAAAGAATTCAATTGGTTGTCTGAAGTTAAAGATCAATTTGCGCCAGTCAAAGTCGCTTTTTTACCAAGTGGAACAGGAGATGGTTATCAAGAAGATCCACTTCTAGATGGTGCGATGCAAATGATTAATCTACTTAAACCTGATTTAGTTATTCCTATGCATGGGGCAAATTATCCAGAATATTATCCTGGATTTGTAACGGCAATGCAAAAAAGGTTTGGTAAAACAAAAATAGATACTGGAACTTTTAATAAATACGATGAGAATATGATTATAGATAAAAAGTTTCAACTTTATTATCCAGAAAAACCTGGTGATATGATTCAAATAAACATGAAATGAAATAAGAGGTATTATGGCAGAATTAGGTGAGACTAAAGTCATTACAGTCCGTGATTTAGAAAATAAAATTGGTAGTAAAAAATTTATTAATTATGTAGAAAAATGTGAAACTGATTTTAAAACACAGGTTAAGTATATATCTGATCATGTTTTAGCTAATCAAGAAATTAATATGGTTTTTCTCTCTGGCCCGACTTCTTCAGGCAAAACAACTTTTTCCAATTTGTTTGCTAAAAGTTTGACTGATGCTGGCAAAAAAACACATTTGATTTCAATGGACGATTATTATCGTCAATGTGAACCTCAATATGATGCGCAAGGCAGACCAGACTATGAAAGTATTGATACTATAGAAATGGAGCTATTGCACGAGAATTTAATGAAAATTCAAAGAGGTGAGTCTGTTGCAATTCCAACTTTTAATTTTAAAAAACGGTCAAGATACTTCGAAGAACAAAAAAAGATAATGCCACATCCAAATGATACTTTTATGATTGAAGGTCTACATGGTCTTTCGGATGAACTATTAAGCTATATTGATCAAGATAGAGTTGCTAAGATATTTATCATGCCTAATGCTAAATTAATTTCTGATTCTTCAATTCTGGATCAAACCGATATGCGAATTTTACGTCGATTAAGTCGCGATGTTTTTCATCGTGGTTCTACAGCCATTTCTACGATAGATTTTTGGCCAATGATAGCTGCATCTGAAGCTAAAATTATACCTGAATATCTTAAAAATGCGGATTTCTATGTTAATTCAGCTTTAGATTATGAGTATTCAGTTATCGTTCCAAAGGCAAGAGAACAAATAAAAATTTCGCTCAAATTATACGAAGAAGGCAAATTACCTACATCAAGTCATGTCAAACCTGGAGTTTATTATGCCGATTTAGAACGTGCCTTAAAAGAATCAAGACGTTTATTAAAGGCATGTAATGAGGTACCTCGTATAGACCCAATTGTGGTTCCTGCCGATTCAATTTTACAAGAATTCATATAAGGGTGTCACCCGTTACAAAAATACAAAGCAGTTTGGTCTATGATTTATTTATGTTTGAGTTACGAAAAACAATAACAATTATTGTAAATTGAAAATAAATAGTGAATAAGCAAACAGATAAAGAATTTGGAGGAAATTTTATGGCTTTAGAAATCACAGTTGATAATTTTGAGAATGAAGTAATTGGTAGTGATTTACCAGTTTTAGTTGACTTTTGGGCAGCATGGTGTGGACCATGCCGTATGGTAGGGCCTGTTGTTGATAAGATTAACGATAATTATGAAGGCCGTGTCAAGGTTGCTAAAATTAATGTAGACGAACAAGGTGCTTTAGCAGAGAGATTCCGCGTTTTATCTATTCCAACCCTTTATGTTTTTAAGAATGGTGAAATAGTTGAAAAATTAGTTGGCGCAAGACCTTATGAAGAATTAGCTGCTGCTTTAGATAAACATCTTTAATTTAAATAATTGATTGTTGTAAAAATTAAACCAAGCATTTTGCTTGGTTTTTTTGTGCAAAATTATTCTGATAATTTTTATGAAGATAATGAATTATGCTAAGATATACCCATGAAAACATATACTTTAAAAAATACAAAACCGACCATTAATGCTGAAGCACAAAAATACTTAGACCAAAGCTTTGCTCAGGAAATGGGACTTCCAACCTTGATTTTGATGGAGCAAGCAGCAATGGCAATTAGTCATTTGATTATGCAAATAGATCCTAAACAGGAAAAATCCATACTCTTCTTAGTAGGGAAAGGTAATAATGGCGGAGATGCTTTTGCTTCCGCTAGGCAATTATTAGCCAAAAATTATTCAGTTCAAGTTCTAGAGATTTTCCAGCAAAAAAACTTTGCAAATGATGCTGCTAAAAATAAATCTGCATATGAGTCAATGAACGGCAAAATATTTCAAAATATGGATTTGTTAAAATTTGATTTTTCAGCCTATGATATTATTGTGGACGGGATTATGGGCACTGGTTTTACTTTAGAACGCCCCCTTTCTGAAGAAATAAAAAAAGCTCTTGATAAAATCAATTGTTTAAAAAATATGATTAAAATAGCAATAGACACTCCAACTGGTATAGAGACAAAATCAGGGGCTTGTGATGAAGTTGTTTTTAAGGCGGATTACACGGTAACTTTTTCAGCCTATAAAACGGCGATGTATGCAGATCCAGCTTCAGCTTATTGTGGTCATATTATCCTCGATGATATTGGTATGCCTGAAGCATGGATAGAAAATAAACTGATGGATTTTCAAAAAAATCAATTTGAATTACCAAGAGTTATTGACAAAAAGACGATTCGATATTTAGAAATAAAAAAAGATAGCCTTAGCCATAAAGGCAAAGCAGGTAAAACTTTAATCATCGGTGGATCAATTGGCATGAATGGGGCGATACATTTAGCTTTGAAGGCAGCACATACTACAGGAGTGGGCTATGCTTATTGCCGATCACCAAAGGAATTGGTCTCTTCATTACTTTTGGCTTCGCCTCAAAGCTTAATTGATGTTTTGCCTAAATCAAAACAAAAATGGCTTGATCTCATTAATAAAATGGATTCAATTGCGATAGGGCCGGGGGCTGATCAGGCAGAATGGTTAGATGATAGTCTTGAATTATTTTTGGAATATTCTAAACAGTTAATTATTGATGCAGATGGTCTTAATTATTTGGCGAAAATAGAGAATTGGCAGGATTTAACAAAACAAAGATATAACAAAGGTTTAGTACCTATTATCTTAACGCCACATCCTGGTGAATTTAAAAGATTAGCTCCAAACCTTATCAATATACTTAGCCAAGATCGCCAAAAGGCAGCAAGTCTTTTAGCCCAATCTAGTGGTACAATCATTATCTTAAAAGGTCATCGCACGGTAATTGCTTTTCCTAATGGGGAGATATATTTAAATTCGTCTGGAAATCAAGGCCTTGCCAAAGCGGGTTCAGGTGATGTTTTAACAGGTTTATTGGCTGGATTTACGGCTCAGAAACAAAATATCTTTGAATCGAGTGTCTTGGCAGTTTATTTTCATGGCTTATTGGCTGATTGTGCAAAGGAAGAAATAGGGATGCGAGCAATGCAACCTTCTGACCTCCTTCGCTTTAGTAAAAGGGCTTATTTGTTACTGAATTGGCAAGATTAATTTGTCATAATTTTATAAAGTTGTAATATTTCAACTAAGAATAAACTTCAACCTAAATGAAATTTTAAGAAGAGGAGAGAAGATGTTAAAAGAATTTAAAGAATTTATTTCTAGAGGTAATGTTTTAGATCTTGCAATTGGTGTTGTGATTGGTGGTGCTTTCTCAGCTATTATTGATAGCCTTGTTGCAGATATTATTATGCCATTGATAGGTTTGCTATTAGGTGATATGAGCTTGGGAGATATGAAGGCCATTATAAAACCAGCTGTGATTGAAGCTGGCCAAGTTATAGAACCAGAATTAGCAATTGGTTATGGTAATTTCATTCAAATGATTGTTAATTTCTTACTTATTTCTTTCTTCATTTTTCTGATGATAAAAGCTTTCAATAAGCTACGTAGAAAAGAAGAAGAAGTTGAAGAAGAGCCTGTGAAAAGTGAAGAAGTTGCACTTTTAGAAGATATTAGAAATTTGCTAGCTAATAAAGAATCTTAATTTTTCAAAAGTGTAGTAAAAAATAAAGTATTTCATTATCAAAATGAAACATAAAAACCTAATTCTCCTAATTGGAAAATTAGGTTTTTTGATGAATTGAAAAATCGAATTGTTTTTTTGTAAAATGACCTGTTAATATAAATAAGATAAAGATAGTATTAAATGATTTTGAAAAACTTTTAAAATGAAAATTTAGATTAGGATGAAACATGAGACTTTATATTGTAAGACATGGACAAACAGATTGGAATGAAATGAAACGTTTTCAAGGGCAAGTTAATATACCCTTGAATGATACAGGCTATGAACAAACTTTAAATTTAAAGGAAGCTATTAAGGATTTGCAATATGATGTAGTTTATAGCAGCCCGCTTATTCGTTGCTTAGATATGGCGAAAACGATTAATGAAAATAAAAAACCGATAATTATTGAGCCTTTAATAATAGAAATGGCTTTTGGAATTCACGAAGGTGAAAGCTTTGCTAATCCTGAAGAATTTGAACCCAATCATCCTTTACATAATTATTTTTTTGATCGCGCAAATTATATACCGACGTATGGAGCAGAATCTTTTCAACAATTAATGCAAAGAGGAGAAAGATTTTTAGAAAATATAAGCAAACAACATAAAGGTGAAAATATATTAGCTTTCTCTCATGGTGCCTATATACGTTCATTGATTACCTTAATTAAATATAAAGACCCTTCAAAATATATTGCTTCCCCCAAGAATTGTTCAGTAACAGTTATAAGTGATGTTTCTGGTAAATATGTAATTGAACAAGAATCGGTTGATGTTTTAAATGGTGAGAAATTAATCCTGCCATAATGAGAATGAATAGAATTAGTATTTTTAATAATTAAATATAAACGATTTGAATCTTTTTGGTTAATACCAAAGTGAAATGCTATAAAATTCA
>DIRM01000033.1 GCA_002427545.1 Mageeibacillus sp. UBA5436
ATCACCCTTCATCAGCGTGAGCCAATAGCTGATGAAGGGGCTTAACTTAAACCTGAAAGTGACCGCATAATTAGATCAATGTCTTGGTTTTCAAGTTCTTGGATAATGTGTAAATAGGTTTTTTGAGTTGTTGTCATGCTTGCGTGTCCAAGTCTCCGAGCCACACTTGCAATCGAAACACCAGCAAATAATAAAATAGAAGCGTGAGTATGGCGGAGACCATGAATAGTAATAATAGGAACATTTGCTCTTTTGCAAGCACGCTCAAGTACCCCATTTACGGTTGAGTTGTAAATTTTTCCTCTGGCACGAACAAAAATAGGATCGTTATCTGACAAACCTTTGACTAATTCAGAAAATTGTATGACGGTTTGCCAGTCGAGCTGAATCTTTCTTACAGAGGAAAGATTTTTTGTTGGTGAAAAACCACCTGACATTTTGTAATCCCAAGTCTTGTTGATAGACAACATTTGATGTGGAAAATCAAAATCTTTTGGTGTTATGGCCAATGCCTCAGAAAATCGTATACCTGTTTTAGCAATTAGTAATATGAACCAATCCCAGTTGATTTCTTCCGACAGGTCTAAATTTGTGAGCATGACATGTAGCTCAAATTGATTGAGATATCTTGGCTTTTTTGCACAAGGTGCTTTCCCTTTAATAATGGCTTTACGTGTTGGGTCACGTTGGATGAGTCCTTCATCAACGGCATCAAGGACTGCTCCTTTAAGTTGATGATGGAAATCCATGGTGGTTTGACGTTCATGTTCTTGTGCATAGTCATTCAAAAGCTGTTGATAGCTAATACGAGTAAGTTCGCAAATTTTCAAATTTGGAATGAGTTTTACAAGCCATTGATAAGTGACCAAATACTTGCTCATGGTAACTTTTCGAATGGCTCCTTCTTTGTAAATGGTAATCCAGTGCTTGTAATAAACGTGGAAAAGTTCATTTCGATTATTTTCATTAAACATTATTCTTTCCTCCTATGGTTTTATTATTGGCTCACGCTGAAAAAGGTGATAAGGATTGTTAAGCTACCAAGGGACTTCCCGATTTTTTTATTCATGCAAAGATGAATAAGGGAATATTTTTTCCTTAAATATACTTGAAATATCTTAATTAAAGAGAAGTCTTTCATAGGCTTCTTTTAAATTTGAAAATAATAAAAGCTGAAAATGATTTTTTGATAATTGCCAGTTTTATTAATTTTTCCCAAAAGTAATGACAAATGCATAAAATAAGCAGTTTAGAATTAATGAAAGAAACTGTAAAAATATTTACAAAGGATAAATTTATGGGGGCAAAATTAGAACAAGCAAAAAATAAATTAGAAAAATTATATGCAGAACGAGCGGAAGTGAGTAATAGTGCAAGTGAAGAATTTAAAAACATACCTTTAGGTCAACCAAATATTCTTGGGCGTAAAGATATTTATGCAAAAGGTAAACAGTATTCTGAAAAAACACAAAGACTGACAGATTCTATCAAAAGGCAAGAGGCTTATATTGCAAAACTTGAAAAAATTGAACAAGTTAAAACGGATAATGAGTTGCTTAAAGATGTGCACGTGGTTGGTAATAGCGAGTACGCAACAATTGGTGCTAAAACAAGCGTAAATAATCTGGAGTTCTTTAAAGTAAAGTTGGTAGAGCTTGAGAAAAGTAATGAAGAAGCAAAAGCACACAATAGAAATCGTTCAAAAGGGGAAATGAAAGCCAGAACATATGGCGCTGAAATTACACAACTTAAAAAGAAAATTCAGTATATAGAAACTCTTAAATTAAAGGCAGATAAAGCAAAAGATAATATTAGTGAACATGCACAATCATTAATTGATAGTGGGAAAGTTAATCAATGGCAAAAGAAACCGATATTCTACTTTGTTAAGGGCTTAAGAAAAGTAGCATTAGAAATTAATGAAGAAGGTGAGTTTGAAATATCAAAACATTATCCTGTCACAAATGCTGAAGATGCTAGGTATGTTGAGGAGTTACTAAAGGGTAATCAGCCAAATATAATAAACTAGCTCTTAAATCAAGCAATTAGAAAAAGTATAAAAATGGCCTACACAAAATAACCGCATTGAAATAACAATAGGAGGAGAAATGACAAAAAAAGTAATCTTGATTTTTGGGGTTTTGATTCTTGCGATTAACATAGGTGCCTGTTCTTCTTGCTATTTAGATGCAGAAACAAATATTGAAGAAATATCGATAAATAGTGATTTAAAAGAAAATACCGAAGTCAAAAAAGAACTTGAAAAAAGTGATGTAGTAAAAAAAGAAACAGAAACAGGGAAAGTGGTTTCTAGCGCGGCCAAAAACGAAACAACAAAAGAGTTAACCAAAAAAACAGACGACAGTAAGACAAAAGAAACGATTGCATCAATCACAAAAAATGCAATCGCATCAACCACAAAGACTAAAACGGAATCGACAACTTTTAGTACACTAATAGTACAATCAAAGACTCAAACAACTGCTAGACCGACTACAACCCAAACAACCTCTAGACCGACAACAGTTCAAACAACCTCTAGACAAACATCAGCTCCAACGACTGTTAGACCGACTACAACGGGAACAACTGCTAGACCGACTACTAC
>DIRM01000006.1:0-36153 GCA_002427545.1 Mageeibacillus sp. UBA5436
ACAATATAATTATATCAAAAACTAGATATGGAAAGAAATTCAATGTATAGTTATTTAATAATATTATAGGGGGGAAGAAGACTAGAGATTAGTTATTCTATAGTAAATAGTGAAAAAGCATAATAATATCTTAAACATCTTAGTTTCAATAATTTTAGCATTAATATTTTCTATATTTCTTTTAGCTGAACAAAGCCTGATGTTCAATCAAAATGTCGAAGCGGGGATTTTCTCATCGAATAAAACCGAGGATATTGAGGATAATAGTGAAGTGAAGCAACTTGATGATGGGACAATCGAAATAATAAAAGATGATGAGAATTGGTTACTCCCAGAAATTTTTTTTGAGACAGAAAATAAATCTCAACAAGATATTACTTTCCCAGACTTTTCGGAAATTCAAGCCTCTCAATATATTGTAATGGACTTAGACAGCAATGAGATACTATTAGAAAAAGGGATGAATGAAATAGCTTATCCTGCTAGTATGACTAAAGTCTTAACAGCTTTAACTGTGATCGAATCGCCAGACTTTGATTTAGAAAAACCAGTTATTTTTTCTGAATATGCAGTCGATATGCCTTCGCCTGTTTCAGTAACAGCAGGATTTTCTGCAGGGGAAGAGACTAGCACAAAGAATGCTTTATCATTAATGTTAGTGAAATCAGCGAATGATTGCGCGAGGGCTTTGGCAGAGAATTATGGCGGTACAGAAGAGGATTTTGTTGTTTTAATGAATGCCAAAGCACAAGAAATTGGCTGTACCAATACGAATATGACAGAATCTGCTGGTTTTGGTTTGGAAGACCATCATTTTAGTCCATATGATTTAGCTTTAATTATTCAAAGAGCGATGCAACATGATATTTTTAATGAAATTGTTTCGACAAAAACCTATTTTGCTGAACCGACTTCTTATAATGGGACAACTGGTTGGCAAGTGGCTTCGAACAGTAATCTTTTGCTGACAGTAGGAGATAATTCATTAAAATCTACGTATCTCCATACTTATGATGGAGTTAAAACAGGCACAACAGATTTAGCAGGTTATTGTTTAGCGGCTGCTGTACACACTTATGATGGACGACATTTATGTGGGATCATTTTTAATGGCGACATACAATTAGCTTCTGGACAAACTCGAATCGAAATTCTACTAAGAGGAATTTTAGAAAAAGCGGCAATTGATGCAGATTGTCCTGATGAACAAGATACTTTGGTATTTTTGCAAGATAATCCAGGCATTATAGAAAAAATTCAGATGTTAAAAAAATCTGAAATTAATCAAATTGTGCAAATAGAAAATTCGGAAAATAACACCGATAATGAAGAGGTAGAATCTAAAATAATTGAAAATAAAAATGGAAGCTCAAAATCAGATAATGATAAAAAGAATGTAATACAAAACGATAAAATTAATTCAGAAAAAACAGAAGGACAAAAATTATTAGCAGCAGAAAATATTTTGTTTTTTATAGCTTTATTGCTTCTATTAATCATAATCATTGCTTTATCTCGCAAATTGTTTAAATCTAATCATCACAAAAAAAGAAGATGAAATAATAAAACTGCTGACAAAGAAAAGAAGAGATAAAAGGATAAAAACTCAGAAAAACAAAGGTTTGATTATCTAAATGAAATTTTACTTGACAAGTTCATTCAGCTTTTGTATAGTCATAAAGCGTCAAATTTAGACATGAATATGATTTTGATAATTATTAGGGGGTCGAATACATGAAAACTTATGTAGCAAAACCTGCAGAAATAGAACGCAAATGGTATGTTATCGATGCTGAAGACTTAGTACTTGGCAGAGTATCTACTGTAATTGCTTCTATCTTACGCGGAAAACATAAAGCGGAATATACACCTTTTGTTGATACTGGCGATTACGTTATCGTCATTAATGCAGAAAAAGTAAGATTAACAGGTAATAAAGAAGATCAAAAGACTTATCGCAGACATAGCTTATATCCAGGCGGCTTAAAAGAAGTTCCTTTTAAAGAAATGCAAGCTAAACATCCAGAACGCTTAATTAAATTAGCCGTAAAAGGCATGTTACCTAAAAATGCTTTAGGAAAACAAATGCTCAAAAAATTAAAAGTTTTTGCTGGTCCTGAACATGATCATCAAGCGCAAAAACCAGAAGTTTGGGAAATTAAGTAAGGGGGACAGAAATTATGGCAAACAAAGATTATTATTATGGAACTGGTCGTCGTAAACAAGCTATCGCTCGCGTACGTTTATATCCTGGACAAGGTAAAATAACCGTTAATGATAAAGCTTTTGAAGAATATTTCCATCTTGGAACCTTACGTTTTATCGTTATGCAACCTCTAGAGGCTACAAACTCTAATGAAAAGTATGATATTATCGTTAATGTTCATGGTGGCGGATTATCTGGTCAGGCTGGTGCAGTACGACATGGTATTGCTAGAGCATTGGTAGAAGCTGATGCTGAGAGCAATAAAGCAGCTTTAAAGAAAGCTGGATTCCTTACTCGTGACTCAAGAGTTAAAGAGCGTAAAAAATACGGTCTCAAAAAAGCGCGTAAAGCATCTCAATTCTCAAAACGTTAATTTATTTTTATACTTTATCTATTTGAGCCTCCGCGCAAGTCGGGGGCTTTTTTTAAGAAAAATATTAAGGATCAAGCTTTAATATGACAAAACAAATTTATCAAGAAAGATCCTATTTTACAGATTCTGTAGAACAAACCTATGCTTTTGGTGAAAGGCTCGGAGAAATTTTGCAAGCTAACGACGTGATCGCTTTATTAGGTGATCTTGGCGCAGGTAAAACAACCTTGACTCATGGCATTGCAAAAGGTCTAAAGATAAAAACACCTATTTCAAGCCCTACCTTTACCCTTTTATTTGAACATACAAAAAGTGAACGAAATATTCCCCTATATCATTTTGATGCATATCGTTTAACCGATGAAAATGAATGGTATGATGCAGGATTTATGGATTATTTGGACAATAATGGCGTTTCTATTATTGAATGGGCGGATCGAATCAAAACGGTTTTACCTGCAAGAACAATTTGGCTATCTTTAAAAAGTGATTTAAATAATTTAGACTGGAGAGAGTTTCAGCTTAACGTGCCAGAACAGAGAGATTTTGCTTGGCAAGCTCTAGAAAACTGGCAAGAATAAAAAATATTTATATGATTTTTTAAAAATCATATAATAAAAAAGAAAGGGATCTTTAATGGAAAATCAATTGTTATCAAATGATTTTTATTTATTAGCCTTTGATACATCAGGTAAAAGTTTATCAATTGCCATCTTAAAACAAGATCAATTATTAGCAGAAAAATTTCTAAATATTAATAATCAACATTCAGTAAATTTTTTACCCGCTTTAAAAGGATTATTAGAAGAGACAAATCTTTCTTTTAATGATATCTCTGCTCTTGCTGTAAGCATTGGACCAGGCTCTTTTACCGGAATTCGCATCGGTGTTTCAACAGCGAATACTATGGCATTTGACTTAAATATTCCAATTTTTGGTATTTCTTCTTTAAAAGCTTTGGCAGAGCCTTTATTAAGTACAGATAAATATCTTTTACCAGCTTTCGATGCTAGAGGCGGCAGAGTTTATGCAACTTTATTAAAAGACGGTGAAATAATGATTGACGATCGTCAATTCGTTGATAATGATTTAGTACAATTATTAAATGAAAAAAAATTGCAAAATAAAAAGATTTTAACCATAGGAGATGGGAGAGAAACTGTAAATAAATTATTAGGATCAGCTGGCTTTTCAAACATTTCACAAATTCAAAATAATGATCGTTTAAATTATATTTCTGCTGAATCGATAGCTAGACTTGCATTAAAACAAATTCAAACTGAACCAGATATTTTAATGAAAAAATTTCAAAATCCCATTGTGCCTGAATATTGTGCTATCACACAAGCAGAAAGAAATCTCAAAAAGAATAAAAACTAATATTCTGATATAAGTACAATAAAGTTAAAGCTGAGAAATTTTGAGATGCGAAACATATTTACGTATAAAAACGATAAACAATTAAAATTCTTATCTTATCTCGTTTATTTTATGATAATTTTAATCTTGCTAATTATGCTAAGTACAGCCTGTTCAATGAATCATCAAAAAGAACAACCTGAGCAAAGTAATCATAAAATAACAGACTCTATTACCCCAATTGAACAGACAGGCTTTTATTTTGATACAGTTTGTACGATTGGTATTTATGATATGGAAAATTTTAATGAAGAAAATGCTTTAGCAGAAATTGAACATATTTTTAATCTATGTGAAGAGTATGATCTGCTCTTTAGCATGACAAATATAAACAGTGATGTTTATCGGATTAATCATGCCGAAGGTAAAACCGTAAAAGTAGACCCTTTGACGGTAGAATTAATTAAAAAAGGCATTATTTATGGTGATTTATCAGATGGCATGTTTGATATTACCATCGGAGGAGTTAGTACTTTATGGGATTTTCATAATGTGGAAAATCCTAAATTACCAGATGATGAAATATTAAAAGACGCTCTTCCTCATATTGATTATAAAAATATTAATATTATTAACGAAACAGAAGTTCAATTAAAAGATCCTAAAGCCAAAATTGATTTGGGTGGTATTGCTAAAGGCTATATTGCTGATTTAATCTATAAAAAATTAAAAAAAGATGAAGTGATTAGTGCGATGATTAACTTAGGTGGAAATCTAGCTTGTATTGGTAAAAAACCAGGACAAGATTATTTTACAGCGGGAATACGTCTACCCTTTTCCGATAAAGAAGAAATTATTGGAACGACTTTGTTAAATGATGAAACGCTTGTCACATCTGGTATTTATGAGCGTTATTTTAAAATAGATGATGTTTTATATCATCATATCTTAAACCCAGAAACAGGTTATCCTTTTGCTACAGATGTTTTAAGTGTGACCATTAAATCTAAGGCAGAACAAAGTGCTGATTGTGATGCGCTATCGACAATTTGTTTGAGCTTGGGTGTTCAAAAAGGCAAAAAATTAATTGAAAGCTTAGATGGTTATGAAGCCGCTTTCATTGATTTAAATAATCAAATTATTTTAACTTCAGGCATGGAATTGAATGCTATTGAATAAAATATTTTGAATCGAACAATTCTTAATAAAACATAAAAATCCTAATGTTCCTCTTTTTAGTTGTGATTACAACAGATTCTCATTTGTATTTATGGTATTTTATATATAATCAATAAGATAAAAATAAAAAATAATGACTCAATGCACATATATGCTATTGAAAGTGGGCAATATTTTCGCCTTGACAAGAACGGACTTCATTCAGTTAAAGTGGATGGAAAGTTTAAAATGGCATTATTGCTTACATTAAAATAAAGTAAATAGAAAATGGTGAGGTGTGAAAATGGAAAATCAAATGTTTTGTTTTCAATGTCAAGAAACAGCTGCAGGTAAAGGCTGCACAAAGGTTGGAGTTTGTGGCAAAAAACCAGAAGTTGCTGCTTTACAAGATTTATTAATCTTTGTAACAAAAGGAGTTTCAGCAATTAATCAACAACTTCGTAAAGAGAATAAAGAAATTCCCATTGATGTTAATCATTTGGTAACAATTAATCTTTTTGCGACGATAACAAATGCAAATTTTGATTCAGATGCGCTTATAGCTAGAATTAAAGAGAGTCTTCGAGTCAAGAGCCAAATGATTGAATTAGTCGATGATAAAAATGCTATACCAGAGGCAGCTCTTTGGGATGGATCCGAAAATGAATTTCTTTCCATGGCAGCTGAAGTAGGCGTGCTAAGCACAGAAAATGAAGACATTCGTAGTTTACGCGAGTTGATAATTTATGGATTAAAAGGTCTTGCAGCTTACACAAAGCATGCCAATGTATTATTGCAAGAAGATGCTGAAGTTGATGAATTTATTCAAAAAGCACTTGCAGCTACATTAGACGATTCGCTTACTATAGATGACTTAGTAGATTTGACATTAAAAACAGGAGAATGTGGTGTTAAGGGTATGGCTTTATTAGATAAAGCTAATACAGAAACTTATGGTAATCCAGAAATTACAACAGTTGAACTTGGTGTACGCAATAATCCTGGTATTTTGATTTCTGGACATGATTTACGTGATCTTGAAATGCTCTTAGAACAAACACAAGATACTGGAATTGATGTTTATACGCATGGCGAAATGTTACCTGCTCAATATTATCCTGCATTTAAGAAATATCCTAATTTTGCTGGCAATTATGGTAATGCTTGGTGGAAACAAAAAGAAGAATTTGAGAGCTTTAATGGTCCAATTCTATTGACAACAAATTGTCTTGTTCCTCCAAAAGCAAGTTATATAGACCGCGTTTATACGACAGGTGTTGTAGGTTATCCAGGCTGCAAACATATCGATGGTGAAATTGGAGATACAAAAGACTTTTCAAAGATTATTGAACAAGCTAAAGCTTGTCCTCCTCCAACAGAATTAGAAACGGGAGAACTTGTTGGCGGCTTTGCTCATGCTCAAGTTTTTGCATTGGCTGATCAAGTCGTTAAAGCCGTCAAATCAGGTGCTATCAAAAAATTTATTGTTATGGCAGGTTGTGATGGTCGCCATAAAACAAGAGAATATTATACAGAATTCGCAAATGCATTACCTAAAGACACCATCATCTTGACTGCTGGTTGTGCCAAATATCGTTATAATAAATTACCTCTTGGTGATATTGGTGGTATTCCACGCGTTTTAGATGCTGGTCAATGTAATGACTCCTATTCATTGGTATTAATTGCCTTGAAACTTCAAGAAATCTTTGGAGTTAACAGTATAAATGAACTACCAATTGTCTATAATATTGCCTGGTATGAGCAAAAAGCAGTTATTGTATTATTGGCATTATTATCCCTAGGTGTGAAAAATATACATTTAGGACCAACATTACCTGCATTCTTATCACCGAATGTAGCCAATGTCTTAATTGAAAACTTTGGCATTGCGGGTATTGGAGAAGTTGAGGATGATATTAAAACACTAATCGGTGCATAATATCATTATTTTTGGAGAATAAATTATGTCGTTAAAAATTGTTAAAAACGATATAACTAAAATGAAAGTAGATGCTATAGTAAATGCTGCTAATTCATCTTTACTTGGAGGTGGCGGCGTAGATGGTGCTATTCATCGTGCTGCCGGCAAAGGTTTACTAGAAGAATGTAGGAGTTTAGGCGGTTGTGAGACAGGTCATGCCAAAATCACAAACGCTTATGACTTACCTTGCAAATATGTTATTCATACCGTTGGTCCAATTTGGAAAGGCGGTCAATATCAAGAAAAAGAACTTCTAGAGTCTTGTTATCAAAAATCTTTGCAGCTAGCAAAAGAACATCATTGTAAAACGGTGGCTTTTCCTTTGATTTCTTCTGGTGTATATGGATACCCAAAGGATCAAGCATTGCAAGTTGCCGTAAATACGATACAAAATTTTTTGCAAGATGAAGAGATGATGGTTTATCTTGTCGCTTTTGATAATGCTATTTATAAAATTAGCAAAGATTTATATGGTGATTTATTAGAGTGATTATCAACCGATTTTAAAATCATCGTGTTTTAATTTTAATCAAAAAATGAAAAAGTTATAAATATTACACAAAAAAAAAGAACCAGCTTGATGCTAAAAATGATCAAGTTGGTTCTTTTTGATTTCTAAAAAAAATGGTTATGCAACTTCTTCAAATTGACTATTATATAGTTCAGCATAGAAGCCATTTTCTTTCAATAATTCATCATGTGTGCCGCTTTCTATGATATCGCCATCACGCATGACAAGAATTAAATCTGCATTTTTAATAGTTGAAAGTCTATGGGCAATGACAAAAGAAGTGCGCCCTGCCATTAAAGTATCCATAGCTTTTTGAATCAACTCTTCAGTACGTGTATCAACAGAGCTAGTTGCTTCATCTAAAATTAACATCGGTGCATCCTCTATCATTGCTCTTGCAATGGTAATAAGCTGTTTTTCTCCTGCTGAAAGATTAGCTTCATCGCCAATCACTGTGTCATATCCATTTGGCAAAGTTGTAATGAAATGGTGAACACCAGCAGCTTGACAAGCTTCAACGATTTGCTCATCTGTTACACCTTGTTTATTGAAAACAATATTTTCTTTGATTGTTCCTTGAAATAACCACGTGTCTTGTAATACCATGCAGAACAAACTATGAACATTTTCACGTTTTAAGTCTGCTATAGACGTCCCATCAATTTTTATATCACCACCGTTCAGCTCATAAAAACGCATCAATAAATTTACCATTGTTGTTTTACCAGCACCAGTTGGTCCAACAATTGCGATTTTTTGACCTGCAATAGCTTTAGCTGAAAAGTTATGAATGATTAATTTGTCGCTATTATAACCAAAGGAAACATTTTCAAAAGAAACATCACCTTTTATAGTATCTAGGACAGCAGTCTTATTACTTTCATCATGAAGTTCTTCTTCTTCGAGAAATTCAAAAACACGCTCTCCAGCTGCGGCAGCGGATTGCAATGTCGTTGCAGCTTGTGCAAGTTGAGATAATGGTTGTGTAAAAAGCCTAATATAGATCATAAAGGCAACGATGACGCCAAATCCAATACTTCCATTCATAGCAAGCACGGCACCTACTACACAAACAGCAACATAACCAAAGTTGCCGATAAACATCATAAGAGGTTGCATAAGTCCTGAAAAGAATTGAGATTTCCAGGCACTATCATAAAGTTTATCATTTATTTCTTTAAAAGTTTTCTTTGCAGCATTTTCGCCATTATAAGCTTTTACTACAGTATGTCCAGCATAGATTTCTTCAATATGGCCATTTACTGCGCCTAAATTATTCTGCTGACGATCAAAATATTTTTGTGAATGACTGATAATTAAAAACATGAGAGCTAAACCGATGCTAGCAGCAATAACAGCTGTTAGTGTCATTTTGACATTGATACTTAGCATCATGATTAATGAGCCAAAAAACATGAAAATAGCAGTTACAATTGAACCAATACTTTGATTTAATGTTTGAGAAATCATATCGACATCATTGGTTACTCGGCTTAATACATCGCCATAACTTGTTGTATCAAAATATTTAAGAGGTAATCTATTTATTTTTTGAGAAATATCAGTTCGTAATCTTTTTGAGACTTTTTGTGAAATAACAGTCATGATAAAGCCTTGCGCATAATTAAGCACATAGCCAAAGCTATATATCACAGCTAAAAACTTAACGATTTTAATGATTGCATCAATATCGATTTCTGTTGCAATGCCAGCCGTGATAATATCAGCTAATTCACTTATTTTGGAAGGCCCTATAAGATTAAATATGGTACCGATACAAGCAAATAAAAATGCAATTATGATGGCAGGTAGGTAGGGTTTACAGTAAGCAATCAACTTAGCCCATGTAGCTCCAAAATTTTTTGCTTTTTCGCCTTTGCCTCGCATATGTCCAGGATGTCCACCAGGATGCATTCTTCTATTCATTTTTTTATTTGATCCGATTTCATATTCGTTTTTAGGCATGTTTTAATTCCTCCTCTGAAAGTTGTGATAAAGCAATTTCTTGATAAATTCTACAATCTTGCATTAACTCTTTATGAGTTCCCATACCTACGATTTGTCCCTTGTCTAAAACGATAATTTTATCTGCATCCTTAATCGTACCAATACGTTGTGCAACAATTAGATTTGTCGTTCCAGACACATTCTTTTTAAGGGCCTCCCGAACTTTTTTATCTGTTTTATAATCTAATGCTGAGAAAGAATCATCGAATAATAAAATTTCAGCATCTCTATTAATGGCACGAGCAATGGATATTCTCTGCTTTTGCCCCCCAGAGAAATTCATGCCGCCTTGAGATACAGAAGCATCATATTTCTCAGGATTAGAATCCACAAATTCCTTACCTTGTGCTGTTTCCATAGCTAAATCCATTTGCTGATCATTAGTTTTAGGTTTGCCGTTTTCACCAAAATTAATATTGGATCGAATGGTACCACTAAATAGAATGGCTCTTTGAGATGCATAACCAAGTTTATTGCGTAATGCTTCTTGTGTATAATCTTTTACATTAATTCCATCTACAAGAATTTCGCCTTCAGTAACATCGTGAAAGCGTGGAATTAAATTGATCAGAGTTGATTTGCCACTACCAGTTGAACCTATAAAAGCAACGGTTTCACCTTTGTTTGCTATAAAGTTTATGTTCTTATTTTTCTGTTCATAAAAAAACTTCACCTGGTTCGCCACTTAGAGATATGACCATCTATTGGTCTTTATCTGATCGCTTCTAGTCATCTTTTTTGTTCTTTTAATCGCATCTAATGCAGTGTAACAATATTTATCAGGTACATAAAATCAATTAAGGGGATAAATTAGGGGACATTGTAATAAAACAGATAAAATATCTTGAAATAAAAAAACCTTGAAACATCGATGTATCAAGGGTTTTCTATTGGAGCCTCCTGCCAGAATCGAACTGGCGACCTCATCCTTACCATGGATGCGCTCTACCTACTGAGCTAAGGAGGCAAATGAAATTTAATATGAACGTAAGCCATATTATAACAATAAAATAATCATTGTCAATTTAAAGTTGTTATATGTTGTTAACAATTTAATAGCAAAACTAATTGCTACTGTTTTAGTAGCAATTCCCTTGCAAAAAAATAGCTATTATATGGCCAAAAGATAAGAGTTATCCCCTAGGAGATAAAGCATTTCATTGGATAAATGATAACAAATTAACATTATCAAACAACATTGCGTTATTTCAAGAAAATAATATCTGTGATATCATTATTAATATAAAAGTATGGGAGAAAAAATGAAAAAAGGTTTGTTTATCACATTTGAAGGAATAGATGGTTCTGGAAAATCGACTCAATTAGAATTGTTAAAAGAGGATTTAAACAAATCAAAAATTGATTTTTTAATTATTAGAGAACCTGGTGGAACTTTAATCAGTGAACAAATTAGACAAATTTTATTGGATGGTAAAAATCAAGAAATGACCCCTGAAACGGAGCTGCTGTTATTTGAAGCTGCACGAGCGCAGCTTGTTGATCAAGTAGTGTTTCCTGCATTAAATGAAGGAAAAATGGTTATTTCTGATCGGTTTTTTGATTCGACCACAGCTTATCAAGGATTTGGTAGAAATAAAGATGTTGAATTTATTCAAAAATTAAATACTTTTGCAACCAAAGACTTAATGCCAGATTTAACTTTTTATTTTGATATATCTTTAAATACAGCGTTAAAACGCTTAAATGCAAGAAAACATAAATCAGATCGTTTGGATGTTGAAGGTGAAAATTTTTTAGAAAAAACACGTCAAGGTTATTTACAAATTGCTGCATCTGACAAAAATAGAGTGAAAATAATTAATGCCGAGCAGACGGTTGACGAAGTTTATAAAGAATTAAAAGCTTATCTTATTCAAGCTATAGAATTGGGGGGGAACATATGAAATTAATTCTAGCCATTGTTAATGATGAAGATAGTTCGCGTCTTGTTTCTGAATTAAATAAAGGGAAATTTCGTGTAACGAAATTAAGTAGTACTGGCGGATTTTTACGCTCTGGTAACACAACCTTATTAATTGGTGTTGATGAAACAGAATTAGAACATGCTTTAGCAATTGTTCGTAAAAATTCTTCAAGCCGTAAAGTTGCAGTTCAAACAAATGCATCTGCAGGTGAGTTGGGTACAACTTTTATTCCGTTTCCTGTTGAAGTTAGTGTCGGTGGCGCAACAGTATTCGTCATTGATGTTGAACATTACGAAAGAATGTAATATTGCTGGATTCTACAAGTAAATTGATTGGTCAGCCCGAATTAAAATCTCGACTCGCAGATACCTTGGTTAAGGGGTATCCTATTTATCATGCTTATTTGTTTTCTGCCGAAAAGGGAATGGGCAAAACTTCCTTTGCATTTGAATTTGCCAAACAAATTCTTTGCTTAAAAAATAAAAACACTGAAAACAATTTGGCATGTAATAAATGTGATGCTTGTCGTTTTTTTGATGCACAAACTTCCCCTGATTTTAAACATATTCAAAAAGGCAAAGAAAATATTATTAAAATTGATCGTATTCGTAAAGAGATTATTGCAGATATTCCAATGCGTCCTCAAATCAGCGAAAAAAAAGTATATTTGCTAAATTTAGATGATTTAAATGAACAAGGACAAAATGCTTTACTCAAATCTTTGGAAGAACCACCAGAGCACGTTGTTTTTTTGTTGACAACGGCTTTGATTGAAAATATTTTAGACACAATTGTTTCGCGAGTTATTACTTTGAATTTCCAAAGATATTCGCCAAAAGAAATCGAGCAGATTTTAGAACAAAAAATACGACCAATAGATGGAAAAACAATTGCATATGAACAAGAATTAGATTTTATTATATCTTATGCTGCCGGTAATCCAGGCACGGCTTTACAAATTGCTCAAGATCAAGATTTTAAAGAAAATCGTAAACAAGCGATTGATTGGTTTTTTAAATTACCTACTTCAAATCGAACCATACTATTGACGGAATATTTAGATTATTTTAATAAAAATAAAGATCAAATTGATTTGTTTTACCGTATTTGGCAAGATTTGATTCATGATTTATTGCTTCTCTTAGAGGATAATTCCGTTCAAAAAGTTATACAAATTGATATACTTGAGCGTAGCAAAAAATTAGCAGACTATTATAGACAAAACGAAAACCTAGAACAAAGAAAAAATAAATTATTGAATGCCTATTCAGCCATATCAGAGGCAAAACGAGCAAGTCAAGTAAATGCTTCGTTTGAAGGAATGATAGGCCAATTATTGTTGACATTGAGAAAGGATTTACATATATAAATGGAAGTCATTAGTGTACGTATTCATGGTCGAGGTAAAGCATATTATTTTGATCCTGACAATCTAGATTTACAAAAAGGCGATGAGGTTATCGTTGAAACAACACAAGGTATGGATTTAGGCTTTTGTACTGGTAGTATTGTAGATTTAGAAGAAGAAAAAATTAATTATGAATTAAAACCTATTTTACGCAAAGCGACCCAAGAAGATATGAATAATTTTGCGGAAAATATAAAAAAAGAAAGAGCCGCTTTTGATTTAGCTAAGAAAAAAATTGATGAATATCAATTAGAGATGAATTTAGTTGATGTCGAATGTATGTTAGATAATCAAAAAATTATATTCTATTTTACAGCAGATGGACGTATTGATTTTCGTAATTTAGTCAAAGATTTAGCTGCCATTTATCGTACAAGAATTGAATTAAGGCAAATAGGAGTACGTGATAAAGCAAGAATTACAGGCGGCTTAGGTATTTGCGGTAGAGAACTTTGCTGCTGTTCTTTTTTGCAGGACTTTAATCCTGTTTCAATTAAAATGGCAAAACAACAAAGCTTAGCTATGAATCCAGCTAAAATATCTGGAGCTTGTGGACGTCTTTTATGTTGCTTACAATATGAGCATGATGCTTATGTGGACGCCTATAAACGCATGCCAAATCCAGGCCAAATTGTTATAACACCAGATGGAGAAGGTAAAGTGACTTCAGTCAATTTATTGCGCGAAACAGCTAGAGTTTTAGTTACGATTGATGGCGAAACAGAGACTAAAACCTTTGAGGCAAAAGAATTGTCTCAACCAGGTAAAAATAAATGTCATTGTCCTATGCGAGAAGATAATGGTGAAGATTAATCTCTTATAAGAACGACTATGCTTTCATCCATTCATAAATAATGATTTTACATCCTAAAGGATTTTATTATGCAAGAAATTAAAAAATTAAGTGAAGAATTTTCGATTCAAACAAAAAATGCTGAACAAATTATTCATTTATTAGAAGAGGGGAACACAGTTCCTTTTATTGCTAGATACCGTAAAAATCTAACGGGGAATCTAGATGATCAAAGTCTTAGACTTTTTGCCAAAGAATGGCAACGATTAAAAAGTTTATCTGAAAGAAAATCAGATATTTTAAGAATTCTAAAAGAGGCGAAAAATTTAACTCCAGATTTGGAAAAACAAATTACGCAAGCAGAGAATTTAACTGTTCTAGAGGATCTTTATCGCCCTTATCGCCCCAAAAAACAAACACGTGTAACAAAGGCGATTGAACAAGGCTTAGAACCTTTAGCAAATTTATTTTTAACAAAAGACATAACAGAAGAAAAATTACAGATAGAAGCTGAAAAAATCTTACCTCAAATTCCTGATCGCGCAGATGTAGAGGATGTTCTAAATGGAGCAGCTGATATTTTGGCGGATCGTATGGCTGATCGGGCAGATGTACGTCGTGGTTTACGCAATCTTCTTCAAAAACAAATTTTAGTGCATACGCAGAATAAAAATGATCAAGATAGCGTTTATCGTATGTATTATGATTTTCAAGAAAAATTATCTGAACTGGAACCACATCGTTTTTTAGCTATTCAAAGAGGCGAAAAAGAAGGCTATTTAAAAATCGACCTTTTAACTCCAGATGAATTGATCGTCAATTCTTTAGCAAAGTTTTTTATTCCTCATCAAAGTAAGATTTATTCCAGGCTTTATCTGATTTGTGAAGATAGTTGGAATCGTCTTTTAGCACCATCATTAAAAAATGAATTATGGAAAACTAAAAAAGAAGAAGCAGAAGAACGTTCGATTGAACTTTTTTCAGCCAATCTTAAAAATTTATTATTGCAAGCTCCTATTCATGATAAATACATTTTAGGCTGGGATCCTGGCTATACGCATGGTTGTAAATTAGCCATTATTAATGATCATGGCGAATTAATAGATACAGAAGTTATTTTCCCCTTTGAATCAAAGCAAGATAGTTTATTAGCAGAGCAAAATTTATTTGCGATGCTTTCAGAACATCCAGTTGATTTAATAGCCATTGGCAATGGTACTGCTTCAAGAGAATCTGAATTATGGGTTGCTGATTTTATTGAACAAAAAAAATTAAAAACCACCTGGCTAATTGTTTCAGAAGCAGGTGCTTCAGTATATTCTGCTTCGCCTACAGCAGCTCAAGAATTTCCAGATTTAGATGTTAATCTACGATCGGCTGTTTCCATTGCACGCCGAGTACAAGATCCATTAGCTGAATTAGTTAAGATTGATCCACAGGCCATTGGAGTGGGCCAATATCAACATGATATCAATGCCAATAAATTGGAATCTGCTTTGTCTGCGGTGGTAGAAGATTGTGTGAATCAAGTTGGCGTTGATCTCAATACGGCTTCACCTCATATTCTTTCCTATGTCTCTGGTCTTAATAAAAGAATTGCCGATGAAATCATTAAAAAAAGACAGGATTTATCTGGCTTTACATCTAGAGAACAATTAAAAGACGTTAAATATTTAGGCGATAAAACATTTGAACAAGCGGCTGGATTTTTAAGAATAGCCGATGCTCCTTTATATTTGGATCGTACTGCCGTTCATCCAGAGTCTTATCAAATAACAGAACAAATTGCAAAATATTATAATATTCCAATTTCTCAAGAACTCGGAAGCAAATTGGCAGAAGAAGATATCAGTTTTTTACAAAAACAATTTAAAACAGATCCTTTCACTTTGACTGAAATCAAAGAAAGTCTTTTAAAGCCTAATCGTGATCCACGTGATGATTTTGATAAACCAATATTAAAAGATAAAATTCTTAAAAATTCAGATCTTAAGGCAGGGATGATTTTATCAGGTACGGTTCGGAATGTTGTTGATTTTGGAGCCTTTGTTGATGTGGGTATTGAACATGATGGTTTAATTCATATCTCAAAAATGTCTGATAAATTTGTCAAAGATCCTTTAAAGATTTTACAAGTTGGTGATCAAGTTTCGGCAGAAGTTCTTTCTTATGATATAGATAAACAACGTTTGCAATTACGTTTAGTAAAGAAAAAGGAAAATTAAAGATGTCTGATAATCGTGCGATTGGTATTTTTGATTCAGGATTAGGTGGATTAACCTCTGTAAAAACGATCAAGGCTTTATTGCCACATGAAAATATTATTTATTTTGGTGATACGGCTAGAACACCTTATGGTTCTAAATCCGTAGATACCATTAATCATTTTGCAAAAGAAATTGTCGATTTTTTAATTAATCGTGATGCTAAAAGTATTTGCATTGCTTGTAATACCGTATCATCAAGTAGTTTAGATAATTTGCAAAAAATTTTTCCAAATATAACTTTTGTTGATATTATTCAACCCATGGTTGATTCTCTCAAAGACTTAATTGAGACCAATGCAAAAATAGCTGTTATTGGAACTGAAGTAACGATAAACAGTGGTATGTATGAAAACAAAATAAAAGAAATTTTACCTCAAAATGAAGTTATCTCACAAGCATGTCCTTTATTTGTTACTTTGATTGAACAAGGTTTATGGCATGATCCACTATTAGATTCAGCTATTCATAAATACTTAGATGAGATTATGTTTAATAAAAAACCAGAATATTTAATTTTGGGATGTACGCATTATCCTCTGATTGCAGATCGTATACAAAAATTTTATCCACAGGTTAAGATTTTAAATCCAGCAATAACACAAGCTAAAGCCATGCAAAAAACATTAATTCAAAATCAATTGCAAGCAGATGCATCTCAAAAAGCCAAATATACTTTTTATGCTAGTGATTTATCTGATCTTTTTCAAAAAATGATTCATCATATTTTAGGAAAACAACATGATGATATTATTTTTAAAGAATTAAAATTATAATTTCTTGATGAAAATAATAATTGAAATTGATATTCACCTGCGACGATACAATAAAAACCTATTATTAAACCGTCGCAGGTTTTCTTTGGTATATATGATTTGTTTAAATAAAAAAGCGCTTTGTTAAGCGCTTTTGTCATTTTATAATCTAAAATAAGTTCTTAAAACTTTATCCAAATAAACTAAATCTTTGACACCAGCAGTTTCACGGCTTGAATGCATAGCCCAAATAGCATTTCCAATATCGACTGTAGACATCGGTAAATGGGAGGAGGTAATTGAACCAATCGTTGAACCACCTCTTAAATCGCTACGGTTAACAAACCATTGATATGGTACATTAGCATTTTGGCAAAGCCCAATAAATTTTGCAGAGGAATGACTATCGGTTGCATAAGATTGAGAAGCTGCTAATTTGATGACTGGTCCACCATTAATTTTAGGACGATGATCAGGGTCTGCATATTCACTGTAATTAGGATGCACGGCATGAGCTTGATCAGCTGAAATCATATAAGAATGATCAAATACAGATAAAAAGTCTTGTCTGCTAAAACCTAAATTAATACAAATGCTCTCGATTAAGTCACGTAAAAAGTCACTATCAGCACCTTGTTTAGTTCTAGAGCCAACTTCTTCATTATCGGTGAAAATCAATAGATTGATGCCGTTAAAATGCTCATTCTCTTTATCTGCAAGAAAAGCCATCAAGCCTGCATAACACATAGCTAAATTATCAAGGCGAGAATCGGTGATAAAATCAGAATTAATACCAACAATTTGACCTGGTGTGGGGTCATAAGTAAAAAGATCAAAATCTAAAATTTGTTCTGGCTTGACTTCTAATTCTTTTGCAAGTAGCTGATAAAACCAATTTTGCCAAAAATATTCTTTATTATTATCTTTTATATTTTCAGTTTCTTCTTCCGAAATAGAATCTACCATACCCATAATGGGTAATAGATGTAAGTTCGCTTTAATCTCATTTTTAGAATTAACAGCTCGATTCATATGGATGGCAACATTCGGTAAGATTAAAATAGGTCGTTTGAAATCTAAAAAGCGACTTTCAACTTGTAATGGAGAACTACCTTTTAAACTCACTCTACCAGCTAATGATAAAGGACGATCAAACCAGGTGCTATAGATGGCTCCGCCATATACTTCTGTATTGAGCCTAATGGCCTCTTCCTTAATCGAAATAGCCTTAGGCTTAATACGCAAAGAAGGGGAATCGGTATGAGCACCAAAGATTTTAAAACCTGTTTCAAGTGGATTTTGGCCGATTTCAAAAGCAATAATAGCAGAATCATTTTTAGTATAATAATAACGATCTCCAATTTTAAGTTTGGAATCTTGATTCAATTGATAAGATTTGAAACCTTGATTTTCTAATATTTGACGCATATTTGAAACTGCTTGATAAGCAGTAGGGCTTTGATCAATAAATTTTAATAATGTGCTGGCACAAGCTAAAGCTTCTTTCATAAAAATACCTCTTTTGCTTTGATTAATAAATAGTCTGACTATTATTAGAATAATTTCTGGTTCATCTAAACTTTTTTCCGCTACAGTATAGCATAGTTAAAATTTAGCTAAAGAAATTTTGACCAAAATTTGCTATAATATATAAGACATTTGCTAAATTGATATTAATATGATATAAATGTAAGTTTTTATTAAGGAGAATTTATGAAGCCATCTTATGAGATTATGACCGTTGACAATATTCGTTATATTAGAATTCCAGAATTAATGGCTGCTGGCTTGAACCATTTATTTACAACAATTGACATGAATATGAGAGTAAATGAGCATGAAGAAAATGAAGAAGTTGCTGAAAATTTAGAAAAAATCTATCAAGCTATGGACATTTATCCTGAACAATTTTATTTTATGGATCAAAAACATAGCGACTGGGTATCTATTGTTGATGAACCTGAGCTTGGCAGAAAATATAAGTTTGGTCATCGAAATATAGGTGTAGATGGTTTAATTACCGCACAAAAAAATTATGTATTAGCGTCGACTGAGGCTGATTGTGTACCTATCATATTTTATGATCCAGTTAAAAAAGTGCAGGCCAATATTCATTCTGGTTGGAAGGGAACATTTTCACGCATATCTAGAAGAGCCATAAAAAACATGAAAATGGCTTATGATGTTGATCCAGCAGATTTGATTGTGGGTGTAGGACCGCATATTGCAGCTGAATCTTATGAAATAAAAGATGATGTTGGGGATTTATTTTATGGGACCTTTTCAGAAGTTGATCAATTTATCTCGTATTCAAATGGGCGCATGCTTTTAGATTTAGAAAAAGCAATTGAAATTTCTTTAATAGAAGAAGGTATTTTAAAAGAACATATATATACAGTTGGACTTGATACTTATGCGAAAAAAGAATTATTGCATTCTTATCGCAGAGATCAAGAAGATTCAAATTTGTCTGCTTGCATTACAACCATGCTGCAACCGGGCGAACATTTTGAACCAGAAATTCCTGAAACAATCGAATAATAAAATTTAATCTAAATGTAAATAGATACATGTTATAATTTTGGCATGCTTAAAAAGAAACATAAACCATTTCTTATCATTATCTTTATTTTGTATTTTGTTAGCTTAGTTTATATTCTTCTTTTAAAAGGGAATATTTCAATATCTCCAAAAGATTTTACTATTGCGCATCATGGTACTTTTCGTATGCCTGGAAATTATAATTTGACACTGCTTGAGACGATTCGCCTTTATATTACAGACATAAAAGTTAATCAACATCTTAATTCCTATCTTAATTTAATTGGCAATATCATTTTGTTTATTCCTTTTGGCTTTATGTTTCCTTTATTGACATCTCGTCGGCGAACTGCTTTACTAACCTTTTTAACAGCAACTTTGTTTATTCTCCTAATTGAATTTATTCAATTGATTACTGTTTGGGGGATTTTTGATGTAGATGATTATATATTAAATATTTTGGGTGTTATGATTGGCTGGATTTTACAGAAAATCTTAATACGCCGCTAGGGGTTATTATGGAATGGATAGAAGTATTTAAAGCAGTCTTGTTTGGTATTGTTGAAGGTATAACAGAATGGCTACCTGTTAGTAGTACTGGCCATATGATTTTGCTGGATGAGTTTGTTACATTAAATTTATCAGAGGCATTTAAATCAGCTTTTTTAGTGGTCATTCAATTGGGAGCAATCATGGCGGTTGTAGTAATCTATTGGCATCAAATTTGGCCTTTCCCTATTAAAACAAATAGTCAAACAGGAAATAAAAAGCTAACTGTTGATATGGATATCATGAATCTCTGGTTCAAAATTATTGTTGCTTGTATTCCTGCAGTTATTATTGGTTTACTTTTTGAAGAAAAAATAGATGAACTTTTTTATAATTATATGACAGTAGCCATCATGCTAATTGTTGTTGGTATAGCTTTTATTATCATTGAAAATCGTAATAAAGGGCATAAAGCAAAGGTTCTGGCAGTTGATCAAATTTCTTATAAATATGCTTTGATCATTGGGGCATTTCAGGTGATTGCAGCGGTTTTCCCAGGCACATCACGTTCTGGTGCTACAATTTTGGGTGGTATCATGATTGGCCTTACACGTAAGGTTGCTGCTGAATTTACCTTTTATTTAGCTATTCCTGTGATGTTTGGTGCATCATTTTTAAAAATGATAAAATTAGATTATTCATTACTTGGTGGTTTAGAATGGGCTGTATTGTTTGTAGGTACAATGGTTGCTTTCCTTGTTTCTTACATTGTCATTAATAAATTGATGGATTATATTCGTAAACATGATTTTAAGATTTTTGGTTATTATCGAATTGCATTAGGAACTTTAGTAATTCTTTATTTTTCAATCTTTGCAAATTGAATAATAAGTATTTATATTTGCTTGAAAATTTTACTGAAATAATTGGTTAATTTCAAAAAGTATTGGGAAACAAAAATCTTTAATCATATTTTTACAGTAATACAGTATTCAACAGTAATACAGTATTAAATGATTATAAAAGTAGAAAGCAGGGGGCGCGTGAAATATAAATCATTTTTTCTTCAATTAGAAGACAAATCTTGTTACATACTTGGTGGCAATAAAGGAGCAGCAAATATTGCCAAATCTCTTTTAGATGAAAATGCTCTATTAACTGTTTGGAGCCAAAATTTTGTTTCGGAATTTAATGATTTGATTAAATTATATCCGAATCGACTCAATTTACTTCAAGCAGAATTTACAGAAGAAGTTGCAGAACATTATACATCGGCTAAAATTAAACCTTTTATCGTAATTACGGCTTTTTTAGATCAAGACCAAAATGATCGTATCGCAAAAATTTGCCATAATAATCATGTCATGTGTTATAACCCTAATTCTGATCAAAGTGAAGTGCTGATCCATGATAATAACACCATTGAGCCTATTGAAATAGCTTTAAATATCAAAGGAATGCCAACTTTAACTCGCCTTTTTCAAAATAAAATTTCGAAAATGATAGAACAAAATTGGCTACCTGCAATTCTGGCTTATCAAGATTTTCAAAATAATGAATTTATGAATACAGTTGGAGATGCTGAAAAACGGATTATTTTAAGACGGTTAGCTGAAGAGATTGTAAAAAATGATGGTGATTTTAATTTAGCCGAGACAGAGACAAAATTATATTATAATGATTTATTGGAAAAAGATGAATTACTTTTAGAGTTAGCAGATGAACGATCTCAGATGGATTGAAAATAGTTTTTACATAACTTACATTATTGGTGCCATTTTGAGCATCTTTATTTCTTTTGAATCCATTTCATTACTTAATATTGCTAAAGAAAGTAAAGATATGGTTGCTCAATTTAAGCCATTTAATAAATTATATTCAAGATATAATTCTATTTTTTCACCATTTTGGTTGGCATTTGTTTCAATAGCTATGGCAGTTCTTGTTAATGTATTATTAAAAGGAAGCTATCAAATTTCTTTTTGGTTTTACATATTAATTCAAGTTTTTTTATCAGGACAATTTTTTTCGTTAAGAGAAAAACTTCTGCCCGTTATTAAGGCAAAACAAATTTTTTATGATGAAGGGACGCTTGCAGGTTTAGAAAATTTACAAAAACCATTAAATTATATAGCTCATTCAAAGAATATTGTTCAAAATTATGATTATTCAATAAAGGCCTTAATTGATAGTTTAATCAAATATAATTTACTTCCCTTGCTTGTTTTGTATTTTGGTAATTGGCCGTATTGTTTTTTATATTTAATATTTGTTATTCAATTTGAATATTTTCAAATGCAAAATTTTATTTTCGATTTGGTTTATTTGATTCCTTACAATTTATGGATAACGATATTGCGATTATTATTGCATTTTTATAAAGAAGAAAAAGAAATCAAAAAAGAATTCCAAGAAAAGTATTTGAATTACAAACAAATCTTTAAGAAGCATGGAAAAAAATTAGATGAAAAAAATTATGCGGAACCGTTAAAAGAAGAAGTTGAAGATAAAGTCATTGATGAGACTAATGATCTCAATGCAGCAAATCAAAATTCAGATCAAGGGGATTTGATTGATCTGGACTTTTTATCCATTTTACAAGTTCTTTATTTAACAAGCCTTAATTTACTGCTTATAATATTTTTAATATTATTTTATTTAAAAACAATTTTTTAATTTTATTTTTGAATAGTAAAATTATTAAATTATAAAAAATTGATTATAAAAATAGGGGAAAGGGAAAATTGTATATGCTCAAATGGATTGCTATTATTACCATGTTAATTGACCATGTTGGATTTTTCTTTTATGATCAAATACCTTCAACCTTATATGAATTTCTACGTGGTATTGGACGCATAGCTATGCCACTGTTTGCTTTTTCTATAGCTTTTGGTTTTCTTCATAGTAAGAATTGGTTGAAATATTTTATTCGACTTTTTAGTTTTGCCATTATTTCAGAGTTTGCTTTTAGAAAAATATATGCATTAAATGGTTTTTATTATTCAGGTACCAACATTTTATTTACTTTTAGCTTTTCTCTTGTCTTTTTGATTGCTCTTAGAATGCTCATTCATTCAAGTCACGATCTTTTAGTACGTATGCAACCCATTCAATCTGGTGGAATGTCAGAGAACAACTTGCCTTATCAATTTCGTATTAACTTTGGTTTCCAAATATCTCCCATTATTGGATTGCTTTTAGGTTTGATTTTTATGATTTTACCAGTTGTTTGTATTGTTTATTATGATACAGAATATGGTCTTTATGGTTTATCAATGGTTGTTGCTTTTTATATTCTGCAGGCCGTTGATTTTAAAAAACCAAGATTGATGGCTTATCTATTAATTATTTTTGTGAATTTGCTTTTTCAAATATTAAGTTTATTTAGCCAAAATCCTATTTTTAAATATAATTCATTACAATGGATAACGGTTTTGGCTGTCCCTCTCTGTTTAAATTGCGAGAATGAAAAAAAACCACAAAAATGGGAAAAATACTTTTTTTATATTTTCTATCCCGCACATTTTATTTTGCTTGGTTTAATTAGATATTATTTATTAAAATAGACCACTAAGTAAGATTAATTAAGCCGAATGGCTATGTTGAAAAATAAGCCTTACCGTTGTATTCTGTAAGGCAAGTGAAAATTAAATAGTTATTTTAATGTATTATTAATAGATATAAAACTAGACACAAATAAAAAACCAGAAAATCTAAGTTGAGGTAATTTCATTATGCAATATTCAGTCGAAACAGATAAAAAGTGGCAAAAAAGATGGGATGATATGCAGCTCGCTAAATTTCATCCGGAAAATATCAAAAATAAATTATATGTTTTAGAGATGTTTTCTTATCCATCAGGTGCTAATTTGCATGTTGGCCATTGGTATAATTATGGATTATCTGATAGTTGGGCTAGAATGAAAAAAATGCAAGGCTATGAAATTTTTCAGCCTATGGGTTTTGATGCTTTTGGTTTGCCAGCTGAAAATTATGCGATTAAAACAGGTGTGCATCCACAAATTAGCACAGAAGCCAATATTACTAAAATGCAAGAACAATTGAAAAGTATGGGTGGTCTCTTTAATTGGGAACATGAAATTGTTACTTGTCGTCCAGAATATTATCGCTGGAATCAATATATGTTTTTACAGCTATACAAAAATGGTTTAGCCTATCGGAAAAACGCACCAGTCAATTGGTGTCCTCATTGCAATACGGTTCTCGCTAATGAACAAGTTTTAACAGATCATACTTGTGAGCGTTGTGGCACAGTTGTTGTCAAAAAGAATTTGACGCAATGGTTTTTTAATATTACAAAATATGCAGACCAATTATTAGATGGTTTAAAAGATTTAGATTGGCCAGATACGACCAAGAAAATTCAGGAAAATTGGATCGGCCGTTCAGAAGGTGCTGAAGTTAAATTTAAAGCCATTCAAAATGATCAAAACATCAAGGATGATGCAGGCAATGATTTGGATTTAACCTGTTTTACAACGCGTCTAGACACGTTATGCGGTGTTGTTGCTCTCGTTATAGCACCTGATAGTGAACTTTGTGATCTTTTAACAACAAAAGAAAATGAAGAGGCCGTTAAAGCCTATCAACAAGAAACATTAAGCTTATCGGATATTGACCGAAGTTCAACGACAAGAGAAAAAACAGGTATATTTACTGGCTCTTATGCTATTAATCCAGTAACCAATGAAAAAATTCCAGTATGGACAGCAAACTATGTCATCTCAGGCTACGGCACAGGTTGTGTCATGGTAGTTCCAGGTCATGATGATCGTGACTATGAATTTTGTGAAACCTTTGATTTACCAATCGTTCAAGTTATTTCTAATCCAAATGAAGAAACAGTACTACCTTATTCAGATTACGGCGTATTGGTAAATAGTGGTAAATATTCTGGAATGACATCAGAAGAAGCACAAACAGAAATGTTAAATGATTTAGCTTTAAATAATTTGGCAGAAAAACATATTAATTATCGTTTGCGTGATTGGTTAGTATCTCGTCAACGCTATTGGGGAACACCTATTCCGATGATTTATTGCGATAAATGTGGTGAAGTACCTGTGCCAGAAGAGGATTTACCAGTAGAATTGCCTTTTGATGTCGATTTTACACCTGACGGAAAATCACCTTTATTAAAACATGAAGGTTTTATGAATACGACATGCCCACATTGTGGTGGTCCAGCAAGAAGAGATCCAGATACATTGGATACTTTTGTTTGCTCTTCTTGGTATCAATTCCGTTATGTTGATAATCATAATGATAAAGAAATGTTTGATTCAGATAAAGTTAATCAAATGTGTCCTGTTGATCATTATATTGGTGGAGCAGAACATGCTGCTATGCACTTGCTTTATTCTCGATTTATAACAAAAGCTTTGAGGGACATGGGTATGCTTGATTTTGATGAGCCATTTCAAGCTTTAACACATCAAGGAACCATTTTGGGTCAAGATGGTAGAAAAATGTCTAAATCATTAGGCAATACCATATCGCCAGATAAATATATTGATAAATATGGTTCCGATGCTTTACGTTTATTCCTTGCTTTTGCTTTTTCTTATGTTGAAGGTGGACCTTGGAATGATGATACCGTTATTGCAATTACCAAATACATGGCAAGAATTCAAAGACTAGTCGAAGATACAGTTAAAGCTATCAATCAAAAAGATTCTAATTTATTAACAAAATGGGCCAATGATTCTAAATTTGATCCATGGAGCACAATTCAGTTAGATGAAGCTGATCAAGAATTAAATCGCAGCAAACATTATGCCATTAAAGAAGTAACGATTGATGCAGATAAATTTCAATTTAATACTTCCATAGCCCGTTTGATGGAATTACTTAATACTTTACAAAATTATGCGAAAAACAAAAATGCCAAATTGGAACTGATCTATCAAACTTTATGTGATTATTTACGTCTATTAGCTCCTTTTGCTCCACATTTTACAGATGAATTATGGGAAATGCTAGGGCATGAAAATACATCAGTATTTTTAGAAAAATGGCCTCAATTTGATGAAGATGCTTTAAAACAAGATTTGATTGAAATTGCAGTACAAGTTAATGGCAAAGTAAAAGGTAGGATCGATATTCCACATGATGCAAATCAAAAATCGGTAGAAGAGATTCTTTATAAAGAAGCAGATTTTTCAGATTGGATACAAGAGAAAACAGTAGTTAAAATTATTTATGTACCAGGACGAATCGTTAATGTTGTCGTCAAATAACGCAATTCTTAAAACGTTATGACATCCTATTGTTATTTTAACTTTTTATAAATATAGAGAAAGAAAAAGTCTTGCTTATGCAAGACTTTTTGCTGGATCCAATAGAATTTTAATAATCTTTTGATTGACATATCTTGAAAGCATGCTAAACTGATTTAAGTTAGCTAAGGCTAATTATTTAATTATAATTGAATCAAACAGAACCATTTAATGAATCCAGACTTTTTTATTTGGACATGATGCACAAGTTCTGTTTTTTATTAATCTGCTGGTTAGTTAATGCTAACAGATTTAGAATGGAGCAGGAGGCATGATGCCCCTAACATTTGCTAATGTCGGCGAAGAAAACATAATCCGAAAAATCGGAGGAAATGCAGATACCAAAAAACACTTAGAGAATCTTGGCTTTGTTGTAGGAGGAAACGTTACAATAATTTCTACAATTTCTGGAAATCTTATCGTCAAAGTTAAAGAATCTCGTGTAGCTATCAGCCGTGAATTGGCAAATAAAATCATGCTTTAAGGAGAGAAAATGAAAACACTCAGACAAGCAAAAATTGGTGATACCGTTAAAGTTGTAAAACTCCATGGCGAAGGTGCCGTGAAACGTCGCATTATGGATATGGGAGTCACAAAAGGCACAGATGTTTATATTCGAAAAGTTGCACCATTAGGCGATCCAATCGAAGTTATGATTAGAGGCTATGAGCTCTCAATCCGCAAAGTGGATGCCGAGATGATAGAGATTGAATAATAATCGGTAAATATTCCCAATTATATAAATAAATAGCATGAGAATCTAACCTCAAAGGAGAGAATCTTTATGGATAAAACAATTAGAATTGCCCTTGCAGGAAATCCTAATAGTGGAAAGACAACACTGTTTAATAGTTTGACCGGTTCCAATCAATTTGTTGGTAACTGGCCGGGAGTCACAGTCGAAAAAAAGGAAGGCAAGCTGAAAAAGCATGAAGGTGTTATCATTACCGATCTTCCTGGTATTTATTCTTTATCTCCCTATACATTAGAAGAAGTAATTGCAAGAAATTACTTAATTAGTGAACGTCCAGATGCCATTTTAAACATCGTTGATGGTACAAATTTGGAACGTAATTTATATCTCACCACACAGCTTACGGAATTAGGAATTCCTGTTGTCGTCGTCATTAATATGATGGATTCAGTCAAGAAAAGTGGCGATAAAATAAACATTCAAAATTTATCTGCTGAATTGGGCTGCAAGGTTGTTGAGATTTCCGCATTAAAAGGCGAAGGAATTATTGAGGCGGCAGAAGCAGCAATCGAAGCTGCTAATACCACCAAAACGGTTCCGATGCATAATTTCTCTGGAGCCGTTGAACATGCATTGGCACATATTGAAGAAGCGGCAGTTCATCATTTACCTTTAGAGCAGCAACGTTGGTATGCCATCAAGATTTTTGAACGTGATGATAAAGTACTTGAACAGCTGAATATTGATGAAAAGACACTCAAACATATTGAAGACGATATAAAGAATGCCGAAAAAGAATTAGATGATGATTCAGAAAGTATTATCATCAATGAGCGGTACATTTATATTGCAACTTTAATAAAAGATAACTATAAGAAAAAAAATGCAAATAAGATGTCTACTTCGGATAAGATTGACCGAGTGGTCACAAACCGTTGGTTGGGTCTTCCTATTTTTGCATTAGTCATGTTTCTTGTTTATTACATTTCAATGGTAACAGTTGGTGTTTCAGCTACTGATTGGGCCAATGAACAACTCTTTGGCGAAGGTTGGCATCTATTTGGAATTGGCAGCAATGCTTATAATGAGGTAGCAGAAGAATATGAAGAAGCATCTCTTATCGTTGATGGCTATCATGTTTATATTGAAGAAAATGGTGTAGCACCTAGTGAAGAGTTTGAATATGCTATTGAAGATGAAGAAACATTAGCTGTAGAGTATGAGACCGCATCAATTGCTGATTATAAATCGGCTTTAGCGACTCTGGATAGTTTAGGCGAAGAGCCAGATCCCGCCGATTATGGTATATGGGTGCCTGGCATACCTGTTTTAATTGGTGATACTTTAGAATCGGCAAATGTTGCACCATGGCTTTCAGGCTTGATCAATGATGGTATTGTTGCTGGTGTTGGCGCTGTTCTCGGTTTTGTACCTCAAATGTTGGTGCTTTTCCTATTATTAGCATTTCTTGAAGCTTGCGGTTATATGTCACGTATAGCTTTTGTACTGGATCGTGTTTTCCGTAAATTTGGTCTTTCGGGTAAAAGTTTTATTCCTATGCTCATTGGCGTAGGCTGTAGCGTACCTGGAATTATGGCCTCACGTACGATTGAAAATGAACGCGATCGCCGTATGACTATCATAACAACGACATTTATTCCTTGTTCAGCTAAAGTGCCTTTTATTGCAATGATGTCAGGAGCTATTTTTGGCGGTAGTCCTTGGGTAGCCACCTCAGCTTATTTTATTGGTATGGCAGCAATTGTTATCTCCGGTATCATCTTAAAGAAAACGACAATGTTTGCCGGTGAGCCGGCACCATTTGTAATGGAGCTACCAGCTTATCACTGGCCACCATTAAAAAATGTTCTTCGTTCCATGTGGGAGCGTGGTTGGTCTTTTATTAAAAAAGCAGGAACGATTATTTTACTTTCTACGATTGTAATTTGGTTTACTTCTTTCTTTGGAATAGTAGATGGATCTTTTAGAATGCTAGACGAAAGTGAAATCGACCAATCCTTATTGGCGACTTTAGGTGGTGCTATTGCTTGGATTTTTAAACCGCTTGGTTGGGGAACTTGGCAAGCAACGGTTTCAACGATTACTGGCTTAGTAGCAAAAGAAAATATTGTTGGTACGATGGGTATTATCTATGGTGCTTCTGGTAATACATACGCAACATTGCGTTCTGTTTTTACAGGTGTATCAGGATTCTCATTCTTAGTATTTAATTTATTATGCGCTCCTTGCTTTGCTGCTATTGGTGCAATTAAACGGGAGATGAATAATGCAAAATGGACATGGTTTGCTATTTTATATCAAACTGGTTTTGCCTATGTGATTGCTTTAATGATTAATCAATTTGGTGGTCTCGTAACAGGTAATACGAATGTCATTGGTTTAGCTTTTTCTATTGTATTCTTGGTTACAATCATTTATATGTTAGTTAAACCATTTAAAGAATCGACTAAGTTGACCACAGCGGTTAAGGTAAAATAATAAATATAATCGAATCAAAAAGGAGTCAACTCATATGTTAACTTGGATTTCTGCAAATAAAGGAACAATTATTATTGGTATCATTCTTGGATTGATTGTAATAAGTATCATTGTTTCCATAATTAAAAATAAAAAGAAAGGCAAACCTACTTGCGGTGGAAGTTGTGGACAATGTCCAATGGGTAGTTATTGCCATAAAGAGTAAACCTAATCATCAGAATAAGTAAAAAATTATTAAAAAATAAATTTAAAAAGTCAGCCATAATTATTATTATGACTGACTTCTTTTTGTTAAGTTACTATTAATTTAGTAAGCCCGAATCTCTTTAATAAAAAACTCTCTTCCACTAAGAAGCTCATGATCTTTTTCTGAGCAGAAGGGACATGTGCCGTGATTGCTAAGAGCATTATAAACCTTGCCGCAGTTACGACAAAGGGCGTTGGCAGGGAGCATTTCTATTTCTAATTTTGTATTTTCTAATATGGTGCCATCTACCGAAGCAGGATAACAAGCATGTAGATACCTTGGTACCACAGAAGAAAGCTCACCTACTTGAAGGACGATTGCATCGACGACTTCTAAGTGATTTTCTTCCACGATGCCTAATACTTGTTCGACCACATGATATAGTATGCCCAATTCATGCATTTTATTGACCTCTAAAGACTTTGTTTGCAACGATCTTTACTTTTCGTTTAAGCACATGAGGAGTGATTGATTTTTTTATGTCTGTAAACTGTACACCAGCACCGTCATATACTTTTTCGAGATGAATGGCATCAAATTTACATTTTGTCGTACACATTCCACATCCTACACACATATATTCATCGACAACGGTAGCACCACATCCTAAGCAACGTTCGGTTTCTAACTTCATTTGTTCTTCAGTTAAACCACCGCGAAGATTTTTAAAGGTTAGCTTGCTTTTTGCACCATCAACACTTGCAGCACGCTGACGAGGTGTATTGTCGTAACTTTCAATAACGATAGTCGTTTTATCAAGCTCACAGAAATCGCGACGGCTTCTACCAAAGCGAAGATCTTGACCTGGTTGAACAAATCGATGAATACTGATAGCTCCTTGTTTTCCTGCTGCAATAGCATCAATAGCAAAACGAGGACCCGTAACAGCATCGCCACCTGCAAAGATATCAGGTTGACCCGTTTGATATGTCCAATCGTCTACTTGAATGCGATTGGCACGGTCAGTTTCAGCTGTAGTACCATCTAAAAGTCCACACCAGTCAATTCCTTGACCAATGGATAAGAGTACATAGTCGGCTTCAACCAGAATTGTGTCGTTCTCATCATAAGCTGGGTTAAAGCGACCTTCGACATCAAATACCTGAGTGCATTTCTTAAATTCTACAGCCGTGACTTTTCCGTTTTCTGAGAGAATACGTTTTGGGCCCCAGCTATTTTGAATGGTAATGCCTTCTGCTTCAGCTGTTTCAATTTCTTCTGGCAAAGCAGGCATTTGTTGACGATTTTCAAGACAGAACATTGAAACTTCCGTGTCTTTTCCACGAACAGCAACACGAGCCACATCGATGGCTACGTTACCACCACCAATGACAACGACTTTACCTGAAACAGGACTGTTGCCGTTAATATTGGCTTCTCTTAAGAAATCAACGCCAGAAATAACATTTTCAGAATTTTCGCCTTCAACACCAGTTTTGCGACCGAGTTGTGCACCAACAGCAAGATAAAATGCTTTATAATCTTGGCTTCTCAGCTCATCTAAGGTGACATCTTTTCCAACTTCAATGCCAGTTTTAAATTCTACACCTAAAGCACGAAGAACATCAATTTCTGCGTCTACAATTTCATTTTCAAGAACAAAAGAAGGAATACCCAAGGTGAGCATACCGCCAAGTCTTTCTTGTTTTTCAAAAACAGTGACGCTATAACCATCAATTGCTAAATAATAAGCACAGGAAAGTCCAGCAGGGCCAGCTCCGATAACGGCGATTTTTTTATCACTATAATCATGTTTCTTTTTAGGAACAAAACGATTTTCTTCTTCAAGTTCTTGCATAGCGATATATTTTTTAATGTCATCAATAGCGATAGGTTCATCAATGCTTCCTCTTGTACAAGCATCTTCACAGCGTCGATTGCAGACATAGCCACAAACAGCAGGGAATGGGTTTTCCATTCTGATGAGTTCTAATGCCTCTCTATATTTACCTTGAGCGGCCAATTTAATATAGCCTTGTACAGCGATATGAGCCGGACAATTTGTTTTACAAGGTGCTGTACCTGTATCGACAACTTCCTTACGATTAACTCTATAATCAGGATTCCAATCGTTTTCTTTCCAATCATGATTTCTAGGCGTATAAGTGGTAGTAATATCTTCGACAATTGGATTGATAGAACAAATTTTTTGACCTAATTGCAAAGCATTCATAGGACAATATTCAACACATTGTCCACAAGCAACACATTTTTCTTTATCGACTTTGGCAACGTAATTGGAACGAATCATATCCGTATTTTTGTACATGGTGCCTGTGCGAAGAGAAAGACAAGAACAACCGCAACAATTGCAGATAGCATGTGTTTTTCCTGAACCATCAATATTAGGAATTTGATGCATGAGACCATTTTCTTCAGCTCTTTTAATAATGTCAAAAGCTTCTTCTCTGGTGATTTCTCTAGCTCTGCCTGTTCTAATATAATATTCAGCAGCATGTCCCATTTGAATACACATATCTTCTTTTAAGTGACCACAGCCTTCGCCCATGGCTTCTCTATCTGTTCGACAAGAACAAGGAGAACAAGAAAAAATAGTATTTTCATTTAAATATTTTGAAACTTCTTCATAGCTAACTTTTTTGCTGCTACCATCAATAGCAGATTCAATTGGAATAACCCTCATCAGGCCGATTCCTGGTGGGAACATACCTGAACTTGCGGGACCACGTACACGGCCATAAGCTTCCATAGCATAGGCAACGACTGGGTATTTTTCCACGTTGTCCAAATTATTAACAATCATCTCCATGATGCCTGGTATCCAACTTTCGGCATGCCAGAAAGTATCGACACCATCGATAACGTTTACGAATGTGGTGCCATATTGAGCAAGTTTCATCATTTGCTCATGACAGTATTCTTCGCTTTTTCCAAGAATTTCAGCAATTTCTGCAGCTGTTCTCTTGGTATAATAACCCATGGCAATACCAACTTCTGCCATATCGTCATCGACACCTGGTTCCAAAATGACATATTCAGGATCATCCCATGCATAGCCACTTTTCTTTGGATTCTTTCTGCCGAGCATATTGGCAAATTCCATTACCTTTTCTTTATACTGGCATTCATAGCCCTCTGGGAAATACATTTTTGTGATTTCCATATGCGTTCCTCCTTAAAATGACCTTATCCTTGATATGATTTGACTTCAGTTCTTAGCCAATCAACCCAAGCGTCTACACCTTCACCAGTTTTTGCTGAAATGGGGAAAATGGCGATGTCAGGATTAATTTTCTTTGCTCTTTCGATGAAAGCTTCCATATCAAAATCAAATAAAGGTAACGTATCTATTTTATTGATAATTAAGGCATGACAGATTTCAAACATCAAAGGGTATTTTAATGGTTTGTCATCTCCTTCAGGGATGGAAAGAATCATTGCATTTTTAGTTGCACCTGTATCAAATTCTGCTGGGCAGACTAAGTTACCTACATTTTCCAGAATAATAAGCTCGCTGTCTGTAGCGTCTAATCCATGGATACCTTGTCTTGTCATATCAGCATCAAGATGACACATACCACCAGTATGTAATTGAATAACAGGGACTCCTGTTTCAGAAATAGTTCTTGCGTCTACATCACTATCAATATCTGCTTCCATAATGGCGATATTGATTTCGTCTTTGAGAGCATTAATTGTTCTGGTTAATGTTGTCGTTTTTCCTGCACCTGGAGAACTCATTAAGTTTAAAAGGAATTTTCCTTGTCCTTTAAGTTCTTCTCTAAGTTTGTCAGCATCTTTATTATTGTCTTCAAAGACACTTTCTTTAATTTTTAATATGCGAAATTCGCGGTCCATATTTACTCCTTTCAGTAGGGCATGACATCACCCTATTGCTTTGGCAATATTTTTTGCCAGATAAATAAAACGAGAAAGATTCTCTTTGAAACGCTTAATTTCGATCAGTTTATCTCTAAAAACAATAAACGCATATAAGATTTATTATATTTAGATGTAAACCATATTAAATTTTGGTTATACCAAAGTGAAAAGCGTTTATTTATTTAAATTGTATATAGTTTAAATTATAGCGTCAAGCTTTATTAAAGGTTATTTAAAGGATTTTTCAAAAAGATATTTGTAAAAATAAGAGCTTCATATTATACTGGTATCTGGTTATACCAGTTCCAATGGAGGTGGAAAATGATGGAATTTGCAAAATTGAGTGCGCCAACCCTAAAAGAATTACTTGTCAAAGAATTAGAAACGATGATTCTTTCAGGAAAACTTGAAATTGGAGCAAAATTACCTTCAGAAAGAGAACTTGCAGAGCAAATGCAAGTTAGCCGCTCGGTAGTCAATGGAGGTATCAATGAATTAGCAAGAAAAGGTTTTTTAATTGTAAAACCTCGTTCTGGTATTTATGTATCAGATTATAGGAGAACGGGTACAGTTGAAGCCTTACAATCAATAATGAATTATAATGGTGGCCAATTGCATAAGGATGAGGTTCGCTCTATTCTAGAACTAAAACTTGTCATTGATACTTTATCATCTAAACTTGCAGCCAAACATGCCACAAAAGAGGATTTAGAGATACTGAATGCTAAGCTTATCCAAATGAAGGAAGCTGAGGGAGACAACAAAAAAGCTGCAGAAGCGGTTTTTGATTTTTATCATGAGCTTTCTATAGTCAGTGGAAATATTCTATTACCACTCATTTACAGATCATTTCGTGTACCAGTGATTCATCTTTGGGAGAGATTTATCTATAAATATGGCAATGATATTGTTTGTAAAAGTGCCAAGACAGTTTTTGATGCGGTATCGATAGGTGACGAGGAGGCTGCCATAAAAGCGGTTCATCAGGCCATTTCAGGCTCGATTGAAGGTTCCAGAGAAATATATGAAGATTAAAATACTAAATTCTCAATATTAAATATTGAGAATTTAGCATTTATTGACAGATTGATTATTTTTCACTTCGCTTGTTTAAATAAAGATGATTTAAAGGTCCTCTACCTTTTCCCAAATCAAAATTATCTTTAATGGCACCCTCTAAATATTCTTTGGCGGTTTTTACAGATTCTACGATATCTTTATCTTTTGCTAAGTTAACAGCAATGGCTGAAGACAAGGTACAGCCTGTTCCATGTGTATTAGGATTTTCTAATTTTTCTCCTTTAATCCAAAAACCTTGTCCCTCTATATATAGAAAATCATCTGAATTTTCTTCTAAATGTCCACCTGTAATAAGTATTGCACCTTTTAATGAAGCACTTATTATTTTTGCAGCTTCTTCCATATCTTCTTTATTATTAACTTCAATACCTGAAAGAACAGAGGCTTCATCCATATTTGGTGTAATTATAGTTGCGAGAGGGAATAGCTCATTGATGATACTTTTAACAGCTGAAGATTTCATGAGAGAGCTACCACTGGTTGAAACCATAACTGGATCGACCACTATTTTTGTAGCTTCATATTGTTTTAGTTTTTTTACAATTTCTTTTACTGCTTCCTGATTAGATAGCATTCCAATCTTTACAGCATCAGGGTAAATATCAGTAAATACGGCATCCAATTGTTTTCCAATAAATTCGGCTGGTAAATCAACGACATCAGTAACACCCGTTGTGTTTTGTGCAGTAACAGAGGTGATAACACTCATTCCATACACATTATGTGCTGCAAAAGTTTTTAAATCTGCCTGAATACCAGCTCCACCACTAGAGTCCGAACCTGCTATAGTTAATAGTTTTTTCATAAATTATATATCTCCTGTTCTTTTTTCATCGAAATTTTGGTATTTGTTTATTCCTATCTTCATTAAATATCTTTGTCATCATATAGATTTTCTTTAACAAGCCGAGATAAGTTTTTGGCAGAAAGTTCGATATCTTTTTCTTTTAAAATAGCAGAAACTACTGCAATGCCATCTAATTTGCTATTCTCCAAAAGGTGAATATTGTCTTTATTTATTCCGCCTATACCAACTGTAGGGATAGATACAGAATCAACAATGTTTTTTATGATGTCCATATTTATTACTTTTGCGTCTAGCTTTGTGCCTGTATTAAAAATGGAGCCGATACCTAAATAGTCAGCGCCTTCTTTTTCTGCTAATACAGCCTGTTCAACAGTATTAACTGAAATACCTAAGATCTTATTATTTCCTAATAATTTTCTTGCCTTAGAAGTTTCCATATCATCTTGTCCAAGATGAACGCCATCTGCATCTATATCTATTGCGAGCTCTATATTGTCATTTATGACAAAAGGAATATGGTATTTATCCGTAATTACTTTTAGCTCTAAAGCTAATTTTTTAAATTCTTGATAATTAATATTTTTTTCTCTGATTTGTACAAAACTAACATTTCCTCTAATCGCTTCTTCTACAACATCAGGTAAATTTCTATTGCCAAGCCAGCTCCTATCTGTAACTAAATAGAGTGACATATCTTTCCTAAATACTTTCAATTTTTGCACCCTCCTCAAAGTTTTTCCAATCTAAAGTGCTAATATTATCTATAATTTTTATTTTTAAAGAAGAGGTGCCAAGTGCCATCTTTTCGACCTGATCTCTGGCTATTTGACCGCTCAGTCCCATAGATGCGGTAGCAATGACTGAAGCTTCAAGTATATGATCAGGATTTGCTCCTGCGTATGCGCCA
>DIRM01000006.1:36349-39890 GCA_002427545.1 Mageeibacillus sp. UBA5436
TCCTGCGTATGCGCCAATTAAACCAGATAGCATACAACCAGTTCCAGAAACTTTTTCCATGTCTTCATGTCCATTACGTATCAAATATGTTTTTTCACCATCGCTAATAACATCTATTGGCCCAGTGATTACAATGACAGATTGATATGTTTGACTGAGATCTTTGGCTATTTTTATATATTCTTCTATGCTGTCTTGATTGATAATATCGGTATCATTTACATCAACACCCCTAGATGTCATTATTTGATTAGATATGGCCTTTATTTCAGAGGCATTTCCTCTTATAACATCAAAATTTATTTTATCAATTAAACTTAAAGCGGTTTGCATTCTAAATTTAGAAGCTCCTACGCCTACCGGGTCAAGTATGACGGGATGATTAAATTGATTGGCAAATTCGCCAGCCTTTATCATCGAATTTACGGCTCTAGTATTTAATGTACCTATGTTTAATACTAAGGCATTGCAAATACGGCTCATATCTTCCATTTCTTCAATGGCATCTGCCATGATAGGTGAAGCACCTGCCGCTAAAATGGCATTAGCCACATCATTTACTGTTACATAATTGGTAATACAATGAACAATAGGTGATACCTTTCTTAGGTTTTCAAAAATTTCTTGAAACATTTTTATGATTTTTATTCCTTTCAAAAAACAAAAACTGCATGCCCGAGAGGGAACATACAGTCAAATATAAACTCCCTACGTTGGCATTATCCAAATCAGGTTCATAGGGTTAGAAAAAACATTTCCATCTCAGCCAATTAATATTAGCGCCCCTTCAAATATTAAATTTTTAATTAGTATATCATTATTCTTATTTACTCTCCAATTTACTTTGTTCATTAAATTTATTAAAAGTTGTTTTCTGAAAATTTTCGATTAAAATTACAGATATGGGAATAGAGATAGCCGTTGAAGCGGCCGCTCTAAAAGAGGAGGATCAGTCATGGTAAATGTGGATAATATCTTGAAGAAACTTAGTTTAGAACAGAAAATTTCTCTGTGCTCTGGAGAAAATTTTTGGACAACAAAGGCTTTGTCTGAGCACGGTGTACCGGCGCTTTTTATGTGCGACGGTCCTCACGGATTGCGTAAGCAGGCGAGTGCTGCTGATATGATTGGGGTAAATAAATCAATACCTGCTACTTGCTTTCCAACCGCTGTGATAACTGGCGCAAGCTGGGATTGCGACCTGCTGGAGGAAATCGGGACGGCGATTGGTAGAGAAGGCCTGACTGAAGGTGTGGGCCTTGTGCTTGGTCCAGGCGCGAATATCAAGCGTAACCCTCTTTGTGGCCGAAATTTTGAGTATATCAGTGAGGATCCTTATCATAGCGGAAAGATGGCTGCTGCCATGATTCGTGGTCTTCAAAAAAATGGTAATGCTGCAAGCTTAAAGCACTTTGCCGCTAATAGTCAGGAATTTTCTCGCTTCAATTCTGATAGCGTAATGGACGAGAGGACATTGCGGGAGATTTATCTTGCTGGTTTTGAAATAGCTGTGAAAGAAGGCGCACCCGACACTGTTATGTGCGCTTATAATAAAATAAATGGCAAACATTGTAGTGATAATCGTACGCTCTTAACGGATATTCTTCGCGAAGAATGGGGTTTTAACGGTATGGTGGTCACCGATTGGGGAGCTATGAATGATCGCATTGAGGGCTTTAAAGCGGGTTGTGACTTGAATATGCCTGGCGGTAGTGAGTATATGGAAAAGGAATGCCTGGAAGCGGTGAAATCTGGCAAACTCTCCGAAGAAGATGTGAATAAAAGTGCTCATCGTGTACTCACACTGATGGCTAAGGCAGCGGAAAACCTCGAACAAAAAACACAATGTGATAAAGAGGCTCATCATGATCTCGCCCGAAGGGCAGCGGAGCAAGGCGCAGTGCTTTTGAAAAATGAAGAAGAGATATTGCCTCTGCATGAGAATGAGAAAATTGCCATCATAGGTATCATGGCAAAAAAACCAAGATATCAGGGTTCAGGCTCCAGTCATATCAATCCTACCAAAATTAGTGCGGCTCTTGATTTTCTACCAAATACACTTTATGCCCCTGGCTGCAATGAGGATGGCACGACCACTTCAGAACTTATAGCAGAAGCAGTGGAGGCAGCAAAGAACAAGTCTGTTGCTATAGTGTTTGCTGGTCTGCCAGATATGTATGAATCAGAGGGCTTTGACCGTGACAATATGCAAATGCCTGAGGGACATAATCAAATGATTGAAGCTGTGGCTGCTGCCAATCCCAATACGGTGGTCGTACTATCCTGCGGATCTGTCGTGGAATGTCCCTGGGAAAGCAAGGTGAAGGCTATTCTCTATATGGGTTTACCTGGCCAAGCAGGAGGTGAGGCGATTGTAAATCTGCTCTATGGAAAGGCAAATCCGAGCGGCAGATTAACTGAAACTTGGCCTATAAAATACGAGGATTGCCCATCCTCGGATTGCTATGCAAATAAAGATGGCCAGTACCGTGAAGGTATCTATGTAGGTTATCGCTATTATGACAAGGCAGAAAAGCCTGTGCGTTGGCCTTTTGGTTTTGGACTGTCTTATACTAATTTTTCCTATTCCAATTTACGTATTATGGGTGACACGGTATTGGTCGATGTGAAAAACACAGGAAAACAAGCCGGAGGTGAGGTGGTACAACTTTACGTTTTACCAAAAACGCTTGGCGAATACCGCCCCGTGAAAGAATTAAAAGGATTTCAAAAGATTTTTCTTGCGCCTGAGGAAGAGCAAACGGTGGAATTTTTATTAGATAAACGTTCCTTTGCTGTTTGGCAGGAGGGCTGGAAAACCCCAGGGGGAGTGTATACCATACAAATCGGTGATTGCCATGCAGAGCTTGAACTTGATACACCGCAGATTAAGCTACAGCGTGGTGATTGGTATGATATGCCGAAGGGAAAACCTTCTCAAAAACAGTGGGAGGCGCTTCTAGGTAGAAGCTATACAGAAAAGCCATTAGAAAAAGGACAATTCACCATGGACAACTCAGTCATGGAGATGAAAGATTTTTCCTTCATCATGAAAATAATGTTCAAAGTGGTAGAAAAGGTAATTGCTAAAAATATTGATGGCGGAAAGGATTATTCAAATCCAGAGTTTCGTATGATGATACTTTCCAGTGTTGGCGCTCCTCTGCGCTCAATGCAGATTAACAATGGTATCAAAGGCGGTCTTTTCCAAGGATTACTTGATATGGCAAATGGCCATTTCTTTCGCGGAATCGGCAAGATGATAAAGGGATAAAGAATATTAGAATCTCTGAAAGGTGAAGGATATTTTGGGAAAATTTATGAATACGCTATTGCTCAATTTGCTGAACAGGTAGCTAAAAAAGTAGGAGAATTCTATACGCCTTCTAGTATTGTTAGAACTTCAGTTGAAATTTTACAGCACAATGAAGGTAGAGTGTATGACCCTTGTTGTGGATCTCGTGTCATAATTGTGACAACGGCAGATAGTAACGATGGACACTGGGTTTCAAGCACTTTAATAAAGAAAAAATAATTATGA
>DIRM01000006.1:40199-40950 GCA_002427545.1 Mageeibacillus sp. UBA5436
ATATTTATGAAAATTATATATAGAAGTCAATATATGGAGAGATTAAAAAATTTAATCGGCACTCCTGACATTAAGATTATTACTGGAATGAGGAGATCAGGAAAATCGGAAATCCTTAGAGCATTAAAAAAAGAGATTTATGAGATTGACAAGAGTTCAAATATTATTGTAATTGACTATGCGAATCTTAAATTTGATGACTTAAAAGATTATAAAAAACTTTATGAGTATGTTGAAGAGAAATATATAGATAATGTTCATAATGTCTTGCTTATTGATGAGGTTCAGTTATGTAAAAAGTTTGAACTAGCTATCAACAGCTTCCATAATAGTAAGAAGTATGATATTTACATCACTGGTTCAAATGCCTTTCTGTTAAGCTCAGATTTAGCTACCTTATTTACGGGAAGATTTATCGAAGTTCCTATATATCCTTTTAGTTTCAAAGAATACTGTCAATATTTTGAGCTAGATGGGGATATGAAGGATTTACAGAAGTATTTAGTTGAGGGGGGAATGTCAGGATCATATTTATATAAAGATAAAAATGATGCCATTCAATATATAAAAGATATTTATATAACATCAGTTAAACGAGATTTAGTAGATAAGTATAGAATTACTGAGGAAGCCTTATTAGATACCTTAACTGAATATTTGATGGACAATGTATCTAACTTGACAACTGCAAACAACATAAGTAATACATTAAAAAGCAATAAAATTCCTACAAACCATGTAACTGTAAAAA
>DIRM01000023.1 GCA_002427545.1 Mageeibacillus sp. UBA5436
TAATTTAACTTGTCAATCATCGAAATTAATGATTTTATATTGTTTAAATCAATTATCTAAAAATTCTAGCCAATCTTCTTTCGTAAAATCAATATTTTTGACTAGATCTGGTCTTTTACTTATTGTTTCACGCATACAGCTTTGTTTACGAAAACTATCAATATTGGCTTGATGGCCAGATAATAGAACTTTCGGAACTTCGAGGCCATGCCATTCTGCTGGCCTGGTATATTGTACTTCTTCTAAAAAGCCTTGCGCATGCGAATCATTTAAAAAAGCTTCTTCATTTGGTAAAACATCAGGTATTATTCTAGCAATGGCATCAATCATAACAATGACAGCTGATTCTCCGCCAGTCAAAACAAAATCTCCTAAAGATATTTCTTCAGGTTCTAAAATATCAATAATTCGTTGATCAATTCCTTCATAATGGCCACATAAAAAAACAAGATGCTCATTTTCTGCCATTTTCATGGCTTTGTTTTGATTAAAAATTTTACCTTTTGGAGATAAAAAATAGATTTTGTCTTTTGAAACAGAATTTCTAATCTCATGCCATTTTTCTAAATTTAGGTCTGAAGGCAAATTATCAATAAACTCATTCGGATCAGATATATATAAACTCAGCCAAGTTTTGATAATCGGTTCTAGCATCATTAACATACCAGTTCCACCACCATAAACAGCATCATCAACTTGTCCATGCTTATTGATTGCAAAATCCCGAATATCGCGACAATCTAATTCAATCAATCCTTTTTCTATCGCATTACCGACAACGCTATAAGAAAGGCCTTGTTTTATTTGTTCTGGAAATAAAGTTAAAATTGAAATTTTAGTCATTTTCAAGCCAATAATTAATAAATTGAAAATTTAACGATATATTTCATAAAGTCCGTCAGGCAAAATAATATCCACTCTTTGATTTTCCAAGTCAATATTTTGCACTATTGATTTGAGATTGGGATAAAGCAAATCTTTCTTACCATCCATATGCACAATAATAATATCTGAAGAATAGGCACTCTGTATGTGACTGATTTTTCCAAGCAAGCCTTTTTCTTGATCATAAACGGAACAACCAATTAAATCAGCTATAAAAAAACTGTTTTCTTTTAAGCTGATGGCATCTTCTCTTTTAACACTAATATAAAGGCCACGTAGATCTTCTGCTTGATTACGATCTGTTATATCAGCAAAACGCAAGGATACTTCTTGATTAACAATATGACAAGAGGCAATGTTTTTTTCAAATAACAAATCACCTTTTTCATTCTCAAGAAAACATGCTTTTAATTGATTAAATCGCTTAGGGTCATCGGTTAAAGGAATAACTTTAATTTCTCCTCTTAAACCTTTGGCTTTACCTAAGCGACCTATTACAAATTTTTCAGTTAATTGGCTCATTCTTCAGGATCAATAATATCAACAATGGCTCGCTGATTTGATAATTTTGCTTTAGCTTTAATAATAGAACGAATTGCCTGCGCTCTACGTCCGCGACGACCGATAACTTTACCCATATCGTCAGGATTAACTCTTAACTCTAAAACAACAGTATTGCCACGATCTAATTCATCAATCTTAATATCTTCAGGATAATCTACTATGGGTTCTACCAGAGCTTTTAAAAGATCCACCATGAATTATTCACCTACATTTTCTGTTTCTTCTGCATTAGCTTTATATTTTTTGATTAAAGCCTTTACGGTATCTGTCGGTTGAGCGCCATTTTTAATCCATTGTTCAGCTTTATCAACATCAATACGAATGTCTTTTGGTTCAGCTAAAGGATTATAGAAACCAATTTCTTCGATAAATTTACCATCTCTTGGTGCTCTTGAATCAGCTACAACAATACGATAACTAGGTTGTTTTTTTGCTCCGACACGTTTTAAACGAATTTTTACTGCCATTATATTTCCTCCATTATTGCAATTAAAAATTTATGATCAGAATGGGAGATTGCCACTGCCAAATTGTTGCATTAGGCGGCGTTGTTTGCCTCTACCCATTCGATTAAACTGTTTCATCATTTTTTGCATTTCATTGAATTGCTTAATTAATAAATTGACTTCTTGAACCGTGGTACCACTACCCTGTGCAATCCTTTTGCGGCGACTGGCATCAAGAATCTTATGATTTTCTCTTTCTTTTTTAGTCATTGATTTAATAATTGCGGCTGTTCTAGCCATGCGCTTATCATCGATTGCTGAGGGGTCAACTTTACCACCAAGACCAGGCATCATGCCTAAAATATCTTGCATCGAGCCCATCTTATCCATTTGCTCAAATTGTTGAAGCATATCATCAAGCGTAAAGCGATTTTTACGCATTCTTTCATAAGCTTCTAAAGCCTCTTTTTCATCTACCGCAGCAGAAGCTTTTTCAATTAGGGTTAAAACATCACCCATGCCAAGAATACGAGAGGCCATTCGATCTGGATGAAATTCCTCTAAGGCATCAATTTTTTCACCTGTTGCAATATATTTAATTGGCTTACCTGTAATACGGCGAATAGAAAGTGCTGCACCACCACGTGCATCACCATCCATTTTTGTCATTATAAAGCCATCAATACCAATTTCTTTTTCAAATTCTAAAGCAATGTTAACGGCTTCCTGGCCAATCATAGCATCGACTATTAATAATCTTTCGGTAGGCTTAACCACATCATTAATTTGATGTAATTCTTCCATCAAATCACTATCTACCGTCATACGACCAGCTGTATCAACAATTAAAACATCACAAAGCAAATACTTGCTTCTTTCAACTGCTTCATTTGCAATTTTGGCTGCTGATTTTTCTGTTTGATTAAGATAGCATGGCACATCAATTTGCTCTGCCAAAACCGCCAATTGTTCTTGAGCTGCGGGTCTATGAACGTCTACTGAAGTCAATAAAGGTTTTTTACCTGATTTTTTAAGAACTCGCGCTAATTTAGCTGCCGTTGTTGTTTTACCAGAACCTTGTAAACCATAGAGCATAATAACCGTAAAACCATCTGGTGAAATATTAATTTTACTATTTTCCGAACCAAGAATATCAATTAATGATTCATGCACTACTTTTACAACTTGTTGACCTGGTGTCAGACTATCTAGTACATGTTCGCCTTTAACTTTAACTGAAATTTCATCAATTAATTCTTTAACAACCTTGAAATGAACATCAGCTTCCAATAAGGCAAGTTTAATTTCACGCATCATTTGTTTAATGTCTTTTTCAGTGACACGTGTTTTTCCTTGCATACCATCTGTAATGGATTTTAATTTTTCACTTAAACTTCCAAATAAGGCCATGTGTTTCCTTTCAATTAGTCCTAAAAATTTATTAGATTATAAGATAATCTTCTGTAATTCCAATAAATCTTGCTTAAGTTTCTCCGAATTGTTTTGTTCTTCATCTTCTAATAAAGAATCAATTTTTCTTTTAAGCAATATATCTCTATGAGCAGCCCCAATTTTCTCTTCATATTCTTCAAGTTGTTCTATACCGCGTTGCATATTTTCATGCACTGCCTGTCGAGTGATTGATAATAAATCTGCAATTTCAGATAAGGACATGTCTTCTTCATAAGATAGACGTAGAATCTCTTGTTTTCGTTCTGTCAATAAGCTGCCATAATAATCAAGCAATAGACAAATTCGATTATGTTTTTGCACTTGTTTTTTATTCATCACTTGTCTACTTTATCAAAAAATAAAATCCTGTCAAGCTAAAACACTTGACAGATGATATTTTTTTCATCATTTATCATTTTAATGACATATATGCTTATTAAAAAATTATTTAGCTTTTAAAGATTCTGGATCAGGTAATAAGGAATCAACAAAAATTTCTGTATTAAAATCTTGTAAATCTTCAACTTGTTCGCCAAGGCCAGCCATTCTAATTGGTATGCCAGTCTCTTTAACAACTGCCAAAGCTACTCCACCCTTTGCATTGCCATCCAATTTTGTCATAATCAAGCCACTTACATCTGTCGCTTTTGAAAACTCTTGAGCCTGCACAATAGCATTTTGACCAGTTGTCGCATCAATTACCAATAAAGTTTCGAGATTTGCCTCAGGTGCTTCTCTACTTATTATTCTTTTAATTTTAGCTAATTCAGCCATTAAATTCTGTTTGGTATGTAAACGTCCAGCTGTATCTATGATCAGAAGATCTGTTTTCCTTGCTTTTGCTGCATCGATGGCATCAAAGACAACGGCTGACGGATCCGAACCAATTTGATGTGAGATAACAGCTGTATTTGTTCTTTGTCCCCAAATTTCGATTTGTTCAATTGCAGCTGCTCTAAAAGTATCGGCTGCCGCTAATAAAACGCGCTTGCCTTGCTTTTGATAAAGGCTTGCTAATTTGCCAGATGTTGTTGTTTTCCCTGTTCCATTGACACCAACCATTAAGAATATATTCAATTTATCAGGTTCTAATTTTAGCGGTTTAACATCTTTTAAAATATCAAGCATACCCTCGCGTAAGACTTGAAGTACTGTTTCAGTGGAAGAATCACCTGTTTTTTTGATATGTTCACGAATACGATCCGTTATTTCCATGGCGCAGTTCATCCCACAATCGGCTTGAACGAGAACCATCTCCAATTCATCTAACATATCTTCATCAAAATGGCCTAAATTAGCAGCTATTTTATTAAAACCATCTGCTACAAAGTCACGTGTTTTCTTTAAACCTTGTTTAAAACGATCAAATACACCCATATGTCCCTACTTTCTATATTGACAACCCATTATTCGATACCACTTATATTGTCTGCATCGCTCAATTCTAATGATAATACTTTTGAAACACCTCGCTCTTTCATCGTAATCCCATACAAGCGATCAGCGGCTTCCATCGTTCCCATTCTATGTGTAACAAGCATAAATTGTGAATATTCAGTATAAGAATTTAAATAATCCATAAACCGAATAATATTGCTCTCATCCAAAGCCGATTCTACCTCATCTAGAACACAAAAAGGTGCCGGTCTTAATTTAAAAATAGCCAATAAAAGAGCAATGGCAGTTAAAGAACGTTCTCCACCACTCAATAAATTTAAATTTTGCAGACGTTTACCTGGTGGTTGTGCCTTTATTTGAATACCAGAATTTAAAGTATCTTCGTCTTCCAAGGATACTTCAGCTTCACCACCGACAAAAAGAGCTGAAAAAACTTCTTTGAAATTTTTATTAATTTTATCGAAGTTTTCTTTAAATTGTTCTGACATCGCCTTTTCTAATTCCGTGATAACATCACCTAAATTATTAATTGATTTTTCTATGTCCTGTTTTTGCATAGTCATAAAATCAAAGCGTTCGCTTACTTCTTCATATTCTGTTATTGCATTGGGATTGAGATTACCTAAATTTTTAATTTTATTCTTTAAGTTCTTTAATTTATCTCTTGAGGCTGTAATATCACTTAAAGGATAATCATCCTGATTAAGTGAAATATAGGTTTTCTCATAATTATCCCAAATATAATTTTTGGAAGAAAGAATGCTTTGTTCAAGTCTTTCATTTCGATTTTTCAAACGTTCAACTTGTAAATTTAGACTAGCAACTAATTCCGCTTGCTCTTCAGATTTTTTAAATAATACTCTCTGCTGTTTTTCATTAGATATTCGTTCATTTTGTTTTAATTCAATATTATTTTTAATAATAGAAATCTTTTTTTCAATTTGTTGATTTTGTTCTTCACACAATTTTTCTTTTTCCAAAATATCTAATAAAATTTGCTTATTATTTTTAATTTCTTCGGTTAATTCTGTATATCTATTTTTTTGTGAATCTCTATCTTTTTCGGCTTGTTCTCTCAAATTAATAAAATTTTGTAAGGTAGCTTCTTTCGTTTTTAAAGCAATATTGCTAGCCATAATTTTTTCTTGTTGTTCTATTAATTCTCTATCTAGTTGAGCTTTCTGTTTCAGATTAATTTGAATATTTTTCTCAATTAATTGTATGGTTTCATTTAAATGAGTCGTATTAAAATCTTCAGTAGAAAGATGGCTTGCCGCATCAGCTTTACGTTTTTCTAATTTTGAAAGCTCCTCTTTCTCTTCCGCAAGGTCTTTTTGTATTGATTTTAATTGTATGTCCAATTGCTCAATCTCTTTTTCAAGATAGAATAATTGTTTTTCTTCTCCCAAATATTTTTGTTCATAATCTTTTTGAATTTGGGCTAATCGCATTAAATTGTTATTTTCTTTTTCAATTACTATTTTTCTGGAATCTGTTTCAAGCAAAACTCTTTGAATTTCATTTTGATAATATTCAATTTCCCGATTCCTTTTTAGTAAACCAGTAGATCCTTTTTTAAATTCACCACCTGTCATGGAACCACCCACCTGAACAACATCACCAGCTAAAGTAACAATACGATAACGACGTTTCAGTTTTTCAGATATTTGTATAGCAGAATTCAAATTTTCTGCGAGGATAACCTTACCTAATAGTTGATTTACTATTTCGATGTAAATCGATTGAAATTCCAGCTTTTCAGATGCTATTCCTAGGCATCCTGACATCATTTCAATCTGTTGTCGGTCATTTTCTGGTAAAACCCTTCCTTGAATGGCGTCTAAGGGTAAAAATGTCTCTCTGCCTGATTTTGTCTGTTTTAACCAATCAATGATGCGTGATGCATCCTTTTTGGTTTCAACAACAATATTATTAACGGCAGCACCTAAAGCAACTTCGATTGATTTTTCAAACTTTTCTGGTACCTGAATAAGATTGGCCAAGGGGCCATGAATACCTTCAGCAAATTCAGAATTACGATTTGCTTGGTACATAATATTTTTGACAGTTTGATGAAAGCCTTCGAGATTTTGTTCCAATTCTTGTAAAGTTTTCAAACGATATTTTAAATTATTAAGTTGATTAAAATGTTCTCTTTGTTCTACATCAAGTTTACTTAAAAGATCTCTTTTTGTTTCCAGTTCTTCTCTGGCATTTTGTAAATCCTGGCTCGAATTTTGAAATTTTTCTTTTTCATTTTTCAAATCAGATCTAGCTTGATTTAATTTGCTTTTAATTTGATTACAAAGTTCAGAATTCTCAACAATTTTCTTTTCTCTTTGTTTAACTTGTTCCGTTACAAAATAAATTTCTTGCTCAAAATGATTTTTGTTTTTCTCTTGATCAAAAATCGATTGTTTTTTCTCATCTAGCTCAGATTGTAATTTTAACAATTTTTGTTCAAAATCTTTAATTTTTAAATTTAAAGATTTTAAATTTTCTGATTCTATTTTAAAATTATTTTCCAATTCTAAAATTTCTGATTCAAGGCTAGTTCTGTCAGATTCTTTACTATTTAAATTCTGATCTAAATACTTAAGAGTAATTAATAATTCCTCTGATTGTTTTTCATCCTTAGAATTTTGTATTTCTAATAATCGACAGCGTTCCTTAAGAATCGCATATTGTTCATTATTCTCTGCTAAATTAGCCTGTTCTTCTGTTTGATTAAGACGTAATTGATCAATTTCTGAATCAATTGCTTTTATAGTATCATCAAATTCATTGAATTTTGATTTGTAAGTATTGGCTAATTTTATGGCATTTATTAAATCCGATTGTGTTTGATTTTGATTGATTTGAAGTTGATCTAATTCATCTATATTTCTTGTAACATCATGTAAAATTAAAGCAATATCAATATTTTCCATCTCTTCTTTTAGAGTATGATATTCTTTTAGTTTTTTTGCTTGATTTGATAATGGTTTTACTCTCTGTTCCAATTCATTCAGAATGTCATTAATTCGAATTAGATTATTTTCAGTTCGTTCTAATTTTCTTTCTGTATCTTTTTTACGTAATTTATATTTTACAATACCAGCAGCTTCATCAAAAACTTTACGTCTTTCTTCTGAATTATCACTGAGGATTTGATCAATTCGGCCTTGACCTATAATTGAATAACCATCACGGCCAATACCTGTATCCAAAAAAAGTTCGCGAATATCTTTAAGACGACATTCTGTTTGATTAATATAATATTCACTGTCTCCAGAACGATAATACCGTCTAGTCACCTCAACTGTTTCATATTCAATAGGAATATTTTGATCTGTATTATCAAAAGCAATTGATACCTCAGCAAAACCTAATTGCCTTCTCGTCTCTGTACCATTAAATATGACATCCTCCATACGGGAACCACGCAGTGTTTTAGCACTTTGTTCGCCTAGTACCCAGCGTATAGCATCTGTAATATTAGATTTACCTGAACCGTTTGGTCCAACAATTGCAGTAATACCCTCATGGAATTCTATAAGAGTTGGATCAGGAAAAGATTTAAAGCCTTGCATTCGTAAAGATTTTAAGTACACGGTAATCCTTTTATCGCCCTTTGACTATTTATTAATTTTATTACTATTTCTGGACTTAGAAATTTTATTGAGATAACAACCTGTTTGATCACAATTTAAAATCCTCAATGCATATTTGGCTGCATTTTGCTCGGCTTCTTTTTTACTATTACCTTTACCAAAAGCTATGCGTTGATTGTCTACATTTACAGCAGCAGTGAAAACACGCTCATGTACAGGACCTGTTTCATCAATAATCTCAAAGTTCATGGTACTATTTCCACGTGAACTTTGAACCAATTCTAAAAGACTGCTTTTAAAGTCATAAACCAACTTTCCTGCTACTGCTAATTCAATATATTTATTTAAGTGAGATAAAATTAATTGTTCTGCATATTCCGTACCTTGATCAAGATAAGTTGCCCCATAAATGGCTTCAACCGCATTTGATAGATTAGAAGGCTTTGTTCTTCCGCCAGTCATCTCTTCGCCTTTACCAAGATAAAGATAATTTCCTAAATCTAAATCATTAGCAACTTGTGCAAGTGTATCTTCACAAACCACTAATGCCCTATATTTCGTCATCAAACCTTCATTTAGTATAGGTTCCAATTGAAACAATGCTGAACTAATCGTCAATTGTAAAACGGCATCACCTAAAAACTCTAAACGTTCATTATCATCTAAACCTTCATTACTATTTTCATAAGCATAGGTAGAATGAGTTAAGGCCGTTTTAATATATTTTGCATTATTTACCTTAATATTATTTTTCTCACAAAATTCTTTTGCTTTATTCATGCTCACCTCTTTGCTAAAAAAGAGGGATACAGACGTATCCCTCTTGATCAGTCTAATCACGACTGTAAATTATATTCATTATTTATTTTGAACTATAAAATTAACTGCATCTCCAACAGTTTTTAAATGTTGTGCATCTTCATCAGGAATGGATAAATCATATTCATTTTCTAATGTAACAATTAAATCGACAACATCAAGAGAATCCGCATTTAGATCGTCGATAATATCCGAATCCATTTGAATATTCTCTTCTTCCAACCCCAATTGATCTGCAATTAAACCACGAATATTTTCAAATATTTCCTCTGTAGACATATCTACCTCCAGTTTCTTCAATATTATATTAGTAAACAAAGTGCCATAAAATGTCAAGCTTAATCCATTTAGACAACTTTTTGATTAAAATTTATTTTAATGTTCTGTAAGAAATTTACGATTTTTCACCAAATAATCAATACCGCTAATTAAAGCTAAAGCTGTAGAAATAATAATCAAAACGGTACCAATAAATTGAAAAACAGCATAATTCGCAAAATCGACAAAAATAACAGGTTCTAATAGTAACCAAATAATAGCAATCATTTGTGAAAGAGTTTTCGCTTTTCCCCAATAACTAGCTGCAATCACAACATTTTGTTCTACTGCTAATAGTCTTAAGCCAGTCACTGCAAATTCTCTAGCTAAAACTATAAGAACAACATAAGTGCTAATACGGTTTAATTCTACAAAAGCTACCAAAACAGTAATAACTAATAATTTGTCTGCAATTGGGTCTAAGAACTTGCCCATATTAGTAATTAATTTTTTTCTTCTAGCAATTTGCCCATCTAAAAAATCACTTAAAGAAGCAAGGCAAAATAAAACTAAAGCTATGATTTTAGCAGCTTTAGTTGCTATAAAAGCATTCCAGACAGGAACTCCTGGAATAGGCAACATAAAGAGTACTATAAAAGGTACTAAAATCATACGAAATAATGTCAACCGATTAGGAACATTCATTGATACTTACCCCCGTTAAATCATATTCATCAACATCTAAAATTTTCACCTTCACAATATCACCAATTTTAATATTGTCTTGTTGTGCTAAGACATGAATCACTGGATCGATTCCTGGTGCTTCACCATAGCTGCGGCCTAAAAAGAATAAACCATCATCGCTAATATTCTCAATCAGAACATCATATTTTTGATTAATTCTTTTTTTATTTTGTTGATATGCAATTTCTTTTTGTATTTGCATTATCTCATTATAGCGCTTTAAAGAAATTTCTTCAGAAGGAATATCTGACATCGAATATGCTTTTGTTCCTTCTTCTGGTGAAAAGACAAAACAACCTAAACGATCAAATTTAATATCCTTTACAAATTGTTTTAATTCTTCAAAATCTTCATCAGTTTCACCTGGAAAACCAACCAGGATAGTAGTACGTAAAATAAGATTCGGTAGCTTGAAACGTAATTTTTTAATTAATTCACGTAAACTCTCATTTGTATCTCGACGCAACATCGATTTTAATATTTTGTTGGATGCATGCTGAATAGGTAAATCAATATATGCCGCAATGGAAGGATTTTCTGCCATGAAATTAATTAATTCATCTGAGAAAACATCACCATAAACATACATTAAACGTATTAATCCCATATTAGGAATATCAATTAAAGCTTTTAAGAGATCTAATAGTTTTGTTTCTCCATATAGGTCAAGACCATAACGTGTTGTATCTTGAGCAATTAAAATAATTTCTTTAAAACCACGTTTAATTAATATATTTGCTTCCTCAACGATATCTTCTATTGGTCTCGATAAAAGGGGTCCTCTAATTCCGGGAATAGCACAAAATGCACAATGATTGGAACAGCCCTCTGCTATTTTAAGATAGGCATAATAACGATCATTAGCTGCTTGTTCTCCATGAAATAAATGTCTTAAACTACCTGGTTTTTTAGGTAAGTGACCACGTAAATTGATATCTTGTTCTAATGCTTTAATGGAACTTACGATTTGATCATATTGAGCTGTCCCAAGAACCAAATCAACTTCAGGAAATTCATCATAAATTTGCTTGGCATAGCGTTGACCTAAACAGCCTGTCACAATTAAGAAGGCAGCCTGACCTTGAGTATGTTTAAATTCCTTGATTTCAGCCAAATCAAGAATTGCAGAAATGGCCTCTTCTTTTGCCGATTGAATAAATCCGCAAGTATTGACTATTAAATAAGTTGCCTCATAAACATCATCAGTAAATTGATAAGCATGTTGCCTTAAATCATAGCTCATTGATTCGGCATCAACTTCGTTTTTTGGACAGCCTAAAGATAAAATATAAAATTGATTATTCTTCTCCATTAGCGTATTTTCTCATAATTTTTAATGTTATACCAGAAGAATATCCACGCGAAGCAAAATGTCTTATGATTTTCTCGGGATTATCATAATCCCATTCATCCTTTTTCAGATTAAAATAATTATTTGCTGTCTCTTCATCCGTCGGAATCTCTAACATTAATTCAGTGATGACTGAGTCCGAGATACCTTGTTTCTTCAATAAATATTCAAGGTAAGCTATTGATTTTTGTTTTCGACCAGAATGTCTTTTAATCAATCGTCTACCACATAATTTTTCATCTAAATAACCATCTTGAATTAAAGCAAGAATCACTTGATCAATTAATTCTTTATTATTTTCTGCAATCTCAGGAAATTGTTTAGAAAGAACTCGATTGACTTGACCATAAGATCTACCTCGATCGGCTCCAATATATTTTAAAGCTCTGATTCTTAAATTTCTATAATCTTCTATTTGTTCTTCTGAAATATTTGGGCTTACATTTCTTGATTTTTTCGTTTCAAACGAATTCTCCAAATCAGAAAGTAAGCCTCTTATTTTATCAACTTTTTCAGATTGTGATTGATTTTTCTCCATAGTATCTATTTAAATACAATTCTTTAAACATTTATGATATTTTTAATCTAAATCTAAATTTAATAATTCATCTATATCATCCGTTTTTTCTTTATCTTTTGCTTTAGAATTAGCATCATTTGATGAAGAGCTACCTGAATCATCATCTGAATCATCGTCATCATCAGTTGAATAATAATCCCTTACTTTTTCATCAATTTCTTCTAATATTTCAGGATTATCTTGTAACCATTTTTTAGCATTTTCACGGCCTTGCCCAATTCTTGTATCGCCATAAGAATACCAGGAACCACTTTTATTGATGATATCAATGTCTGCTGCTAGATCCAGCACACAACCTACTTTAGAAATACCTTCGCCATAGATAATATCAAATTCAGCTTCTTTAAACGGTGGAGCTACTTTATTTTTAACAACTTTGACTCTTGTGCGAGAGCCTATCATTTCATTACCATCTTTTAAAGTTTCAATCCTTCTAACATCAAGCCTGACTGAAGCATAGAATTTTAAAGCTCGTCCACCAGTGGTTGTCTCTGGATTACCGAACATGATGCCTATCTTTTCACGTAATTGATTTATAAAAATGATCATCGTATTCGATTTATGTAAAACACCAGATAATTTTCTTAAGGCTTGTGACATCAATCTAGCTTGAACGCCCATTGATGAATCGCCCATTTCTCCTTCAATCTCAGATCTAGGAACTAAAGCGGCAACGGAATCAACAACAATAACATCAACCGCACCACTTCTTGCCAAGGCTTCAGCAACCTCTAAAGCTTCTTCGCCATTATCTGGTTGAGAGACAATTAAATGATCAATATCTACTCCAATTTTTTGAGCATAGCTTGGATCAAGTGCATGCTCAGCATCAACAAAAGCTGCAATGCCACCTTCCTTTTGAGCTTCTGCCACAACATGCAAAGCAACCGTTGTTTTACCAGAAGACTCTGGCCCAAATATTTCTATTACACGTCCTTTAGGTAAGCCACCGACTCCCAAAGCCAAATCTAAAGATAATGCTCCAGTTGAGATAGTTTCGATGTCCAAATTGTATTCGTCATCGCCAAGCAGCATAACTGCTCCTTTTCCCATTTCTTTTTCTATTTTACCTAAAGCCATCTTTAAAGCTTCTTGTCTTTCAGCTTCAGACTGAGGATTATTTATTTTTTTTGATTGTTTTTGCTTTTTAGCCATGCTAGCCTCCTAATCGAACAATTGTTTGTTTATTATAACAAAACAACTTTTTGGGTCAAGTATAAATCAAGTATTCCCTGAGATTTTTTTAGTAATCTTAGGAATTTTAAGAAAAACCATATCTTGTTTTTTGAAATTAATTTTATAATTTAACAAGGATAATCAATTGTTAACTTAATAAATTCAATTTGTTAAATTTTGCCAAGCTAAATGGAAAGCACGTAATGTTGATACATGGCGGATTCGATTCCTTACACCTTTAAACAAATATTTCTTAACCTTTGTCTTGCCATGATAATAGGAAGCAATATAAACTGTACCAACTGGTTTTTCTTCGCTACCGCCTCCAGGGCCTGCAATACCTGTAACTGAAATGGCGAGATCACTATTTAAGGCTTTAGCTGCTCCTTCTGCCATTGCTAATGCAGTCTCTTCACTAACAGCTCCATATTTTTCCAAAATCTCATTGGACACATTGAGAAGATTATGTTTTGCTTCATTCGAATATGATACTATCCCACCTTTGAAAACTTCGGATACACCAGGTACTTCCCCAAACTCTTCAGAAATCATGCCTGCTGTACAAGATTCTGCAAAAGCAATACTTTCACCTTTTTCTTTTAATAATCCAAAGACAATTTCCGGTAGTTTTCTTTCTCCTTCTTCATAAACATATTGTCCTAATCTTTGATAAACTTCTGAAGTCAAATCATCAAGAGCCTTGGAATCAAAATTTTCTGTTATTGGTTCATCTGCAAATGATTTTTTTTCAATTCTTTCTGTCAGGCGGAAACACACTTCACCAGGTGATGCATAAGGTGCAATGGTTGGATTATCTTGCCTTTCAATTATATCTTTAATCCTCATCTCTGCATCGGATTCGCCAATACCAATTAAATGTAAAAAGCGATTAACAAAATGATATTTGACTCGTTCTTTAAGCCAAGGATATAAAGATTCCTTAAACATCAAATTTAATTCATCTGGAGGACCAGGCAAGCAAGCAATTGATTTTTGCTTTCCTTCATATTCAAATACAATTACCGCACCTGGTGCTGTACCATTATGATTAGGAAGAATTTCAGATCCTTCAGGCAGCATAGCTTGTTTCCAATTATTTTCACAAGGTGTTCTATTGGTTGAAACAAAGTAACTTTTTATATTTTGTACTGAGGTTTCATCCAAGATCAGTTCACGGCCTGCAACTTTAGCTGCCAATGCCATAGAAATATCATCGGCTGTTGGTCCTAGGCCGCCACTCGTAATAATTAAATCAGATCTCGATACAGCTGTACGCAAAGCAGTTTCTAGGCGTTTTGGATTATCTCCTACAACCGTTTGATAATATGAGTTAATACCTAATAAATTTAATTGTTTCGCTAAAAAATGTGTATTCGTATTTAAAGTTTGTCCAATTAATAATTCTGTTCCAATTGCTATTATTTCTGCTGATTCAATAATTATATCTTTCTGCATTATAAATTACGCTTTCTTCTGACTTCCTTCTGAGTTTGTTCAATAATTTTAAAGAGTATTCTATCATTTAATGATTTTTATTTTTATAAGAAATAAGTGTATTTTGCAAAAGCATGGCTATCGTCATAGGGCCAACACCTCCAGGCACCGGCGTTATAGCTTTAACAAATGGTGCAACTTCTTCATATTTTACATCCCCGACAACCTTACCTTCACTATTTCGATTAATTGAAACATCAATAATAACTTGATCTGAATTAATGAAGTCTTTTGTAATGAAATTTTCTACACCAGCTGAAGTTACTAATAGATCCGCTTTTTGGCAAATACTTTGAAGATTTTTAGTTTTTGAATGGGCGATTGTTACTGTACAATTTTCATTTAACAACAAAATAGCCATTGGTTTACCCACAATATTACTACGACCGATTACAACGGCATTTTTTCCAACAAAATCATAATTAATATTTTTCAACATATAAATGATGCCAGCAGGGGTACAAGGAACAAAACCTTTACCGCCTGTTAAGAGATGACCAGAATTCACTGGATGAAAACCGTCTACATCTTTTTCTGCTGATATCGCATTTATAATTTTCTCTTCAGAAATATGTTTGGGTAAAGGTAATTGACATAAAATACCATCTACCGATTCATCTTTGTTTAATTTATCAATCAATTCAAGTAATTCAGCTTCTTTTGCGTTTTCAGATAATCGATGAATATTTGAAACCAAACCAGCCTCTTGGCAAGCACGTTGTTTGTTTCTTACGTAAATTTTTGATGCCGGATCTTCTCCAACTAATATCACATCAAGACCTGGCGCTCTTTTTCCGCTATTGATTAATTCCGTAATTTGTTCTTTGATTGATAAACGTAAATCAGCAGCAATTGCTTTACCATCAATAACCTGGCTCATGATTTTTTTCTCCAATCTGTGTATTAAATGTTAATTTGACTGCTTTATAAATATTTTTAGAAATTTAATTATCCTTATTTTCTAAATATTGAAGATATTCATCTGTGGTTATCAAAACCGTACGTGGTTTACTTCCTTCTGGCGGACCAACATAGCCTAAATCATGTAAACGATCTATCAATCTAGCTGCTCTTGGATAGCCAATGCTCAAACGACGTTGTAAAAGAGAAATGGATGCATATTCTGATTCAACTATCAATTTCAAAGCATCTTCTAATAATTCATCTTCATCTTCTTCTTTGGAACCATTTGCATTAACAGAATTTGAGTTTTTATCCGCTACATGATCAATCGCTTTTTGTACACTTTCATCATAATCTGTTTCATAATATTCTTTTAAATAACGTATAACGCGTTCGACTTCTCCATCCGTGACAAATGCACCTTGACCACGCACTGGCTTTGATGCACTTTGTGGATAATAAAGCATGTCACCTTTACCTAATAATTTTTCCGCACCACCCATATCTAAAATAGTTCGTGAATCAACTTGAGAAGCAACCGTAAAAGCAATTCGCGAAGGAATATTGGCTTTAATAACACCTGTAATAACATCAACAGATGGTCTTTGCGTAGCTATTATCAAATGAATACCGGCCGCTCTAGCCATGGCAGTTAAGCGAGCAATGGCATCTTCTACTTCTTTAGGTGTCGTTGCCATCAAATCACTTAATTCGTCTATGATAATAACAATAGCTGGTAATTTTTCCGCTTCAATTTGTTTTGATTCTATGAGCATATTATACGATGTAAAATCCCTGACCGAATTGTCCGCAAATTTATTATAGCGATCTTCCATTTCAGAAATTGCCCAATTTAATGCACCATAAGCCTTCTTCGGATTTGTTACAACTGGTAATAGAAGATGTGGTATACCGTTATAAATATTTAATTCGACTACCTTTGGATCAATCATAATCATTTTTAAATCTTGAGGCCCAGATCGATAAAGTAAAGAAATAATAATTGAATTGATACAGACGGATTTTCCAGAACCGGTAGCTCCTGCAATCAATAGATGCGGCATCTTTGATAGATCACATAGAATTTCATTTCCTTGAATATCTCGGCCAATTCCTGCTGTCAACAAAGAATCATTTTCTTTAAAGGCTTTAGAATCAATAATGCCGCTGAGTAAAACAGGCTGTGTTTCTTTATTAGGAACTTCGATACCAATAGCTGATTTACCAGGGATTGGCGCTTCAATTCTCACTCCCACAGCTGCTAAAGCTAAGGCAATATCATCAGATAGATTTGTAATTTTTGATACTTTGACGCCTGGACCTGGAGATAATTCAAAACGAGTAATCGTAGGACCCGTTGTATAATTAATGACTTTGGCATCAACGCCAAAATTATTTAAAGTTTGCTCTAAATTCAGACCTATTTCTTGAATGCGATGAATATTCTTTGCACTTTGTTCAATTCTCTTTTCCTTGTTGAGAAGTGAAATATCAGGTGGAATATAACGATCTGTTATCGCTATTTGTCTTTTTTTACCTGAAGAAATTTTATAATCTGGTAGACTTTTATCATCGGAACGATCATCCCAATGTGCCCTACCTTGTTCTTCTACAATTTCTATATCTGTTTTCTCAATTTTATGTTTAGAATCGAGAGAATCATTTGGCTCATCAAAAATATTTGATGGCTTGTCAAATCCTTTAGCATCACTCATTTTCGTATTTGTTGATGGACTGGACAAATCATTTGATTCATCTTTCTCAACATTAACCTGATTTTCGAATGGATTATCATTTTCTGAATAATCCTTATTTGCTTCATCATTATCATGTGAAAAAATAGAAATTTCCGGTTCAAAATTTATTGATGATTCTATATCATCATCATTTCTAATCCATGACCCGTCCGGCATATGATAATTAACTTTAAACGGTTCCTTATACGTTTTATTTTGTTCTTCAGCTAATTCCTTTTTAAACCATTCAGAAGAGACCTCATGCGGGTCTTTAATATTCTTATTTTTGCTTAAATCAAAGTCATAGCCTTCTTGATAAAGCTCAATATTTTCATCTGATTTTTTATTTTCTGAACTGACTTCATTGGCTAATCGTTCAGCCTCTTCTAAGGCTAATTTCTTTTCTTCTTCTTTAGCTTCAATTCTAAGACGTCTTTTTTCTTCTAATCTTGCTTTCGTATTTTGAATCATTTCAGCTGATTTTGCTAAATATTGCGTATATGAAATATTAAAAACTACAATAATCAAGGCTAAAATCATGGCTATCATAATAATGATTGAACCAATTCTACCAGCTACAACAATTAAGGAAAATCCTAAAAGTCCACCTAAGAGGCCTCCACTCCAAACATTTGAAGATGATATTAATTCAGGTTTCATACCTGATTTCCAAAAAAGAGAAATTGCTTTAAATACAGAAGACTTATTGCCTCTTTCAGCACTTGCCATATAAACTTTATTAGAATCTATATAAAAAACAGAAACTAAAATGATGGCAGCTAAAAAGAGCAGGAGAAAGCAATTTTTTCTACTTTTTGATATTTTAGCTTCTTTAGTTAAGAGTTTATCAATAGCTATAATTAATAAAAACACTGGAATACTAATACCTAATGTGCCAAAAAGGCCTTGTACAAGATTTTCAAATAATGTTCCTAAAAAACCTGTTTTAATCGCAGGAATCCATAAAACAACAGCCAAAAAAACTGCTACTGCTATAATAAAAATTGAAAGAATTTCATTTTTACGATTTGCTTTTGTCTCAAATTTATTGTTCAAAGATGTTTTCATCCTCTCTTAAAATTTGATCTGCTAATAATATAGCTATCATTGTTTTGGAATCAACAATTTGTTTATTTTTAATCATCTTTAAAGCTTCTGTCAAATGAATTTTCTTAACTTCTAAAAACTCACCAGGATCAAGTTTATTTTCTCCGATTGTTAAGTTTCTAGCTAAATATATTTTGATTCTTTCACTACAATAACCGGGGGTCGGAAAAAATTCGGATAATAAACTCCAGTTTTTAGCTGTCATCCCTAATTCTTCATAAAGTTCTCTTTTGGCACAGCTGAAATGATCTTCGCCTTTTTCTAATTTTCCAGCTGGAATTTCGAGTAAATCTTGCTTAACCGAAATACGATATTGTTTCACCAAATAAATATTTCGATCTGCATCAATAGCTAATATACAGGCACCGCCATGGTGAAAAACCATTTCTCTACTTGAAATGCTTCCGTCCATTAATTCAACCTTTGCTTTTTCAACTGAGAAAACTTTACCGTTAAAAATTTCTTCTTTATCTAAAACTTTTTCATAAAAATTGCTTTGCTTATTAAATGTCATCAACGATTCCTCTCTATTGCCTGAACAGCTAATTCATCGCAGCGATTATTATAAGGATTATCGGCATGTCCCTTTACCCAGAACCAATCAATCTGATGCTTTTCGATTAATGGAATAAATTGTTTCCATAAATCACTATTAGAAACAGGCTGTTTGGCAGAATTTTTCCAATTATTTTTTTGCCAGTTTTCTAACCATTTCTCATTAAAAGCTTTAATCAAATAAGCTGAATCACTATAAAAATTAATTTGGCAAGGTTTTTTTAAAGCTTTTAGCGCTTCTAAAGCAGCCGTTAACTCCATTCGATTATTAGTAGTATCTTTTTCAAATCCAGAAATTTCTTTTTCATATTTTCCTGTTTTTAAAATAGCAGCCCAACCACCTGGCCCCGGATTACCAGAACAGGCTCCATCGGTATAAATATCAACTTTTGCTAATTGTTGCATCATCATCTCCTAATTTAACTTATTTCCTAAATCAACTTAAATAATGACATCATTTTCTTTATAATTTAAAAAATAAGCATATAAAGTAATCATATCACAAAATCAGAATAACACTTATTTTTTGCTTAATTCACCTTTTAAAATATGATCAAACAACTCAATTTTTGTTGAGTTTTTCGACTATATGTGTTATATACTATTTTTGGAACTTAGATGAATGTTAACACTAAAATTTTAGAGTTGACTTAAAAAAGGAGCACGATATGGCACGTTACGTTGGAACTGTTGCAAGGGGCATCAGAGCACCGATTTTCAATCCAGGAGATGATCTTGTAACCATTATTCCCGAATTAATTATAAAAGCTTCTCAATCCGAAAATTTTACTTTAAGAGATAGAGATGTGCTAGCTATAACTGAATCTGTTGTCGCAAGAACTCAAGGCAATTATGCTAGTGTTGAAGATATCAAAAACGATTTAGTCAAACAGTTAGATGGCATTGAAGAAATCGGTTTGGTTTTACCTATTCTTTCACGCAATCGTTTTTCTATTTTATTAAAAGGCCTTGCTGCTGCTGTAAAAAAGGTTCATTTGCAATTAAGTTTTCCATCTGATGAAGTTGGAAATCAATTATTCGATGATGATTTATTACTTTCTAGTAAGGTTAACCTTTACACAGATGTATTAACAGAAGAAGAATTTTTCCAAAATTTCGGAAAATCAAAACATCCATTCACCGGTATGGATTATATTGAGTTTTATAAAAATATTATTATTGAAGCTGGTGCTGAATGTAATATTATTTTTGCCAATGATCCACGTAAAATTTTAAATTACACTAAAAATGTCATTGCTTGTGATATTCATACACGCCAAGCCAGTGTCGAAAAATTAAAAGCGGCTGGCGCTGAATTTGTTATTGATTTAACTCATATCCTAAATAAGCCTACTGATAAGCATGGTTATAATGAACAATATGGTTTATTGGGTTCCAATAAAGCTGATGAAACTTTAATTAAATTATTTCCTCGTGATTGCCAAAATTTAACGGAACAAATTGCTAAAGTACTTTATGAAAAGACTGGCAAAAGAATTGAAGTTATGATTTATGGCGATGGTGCTTTTAAAGATCCTGTTGGCAAAATTTGGGAATTAGCTGATCCTGTAGTTTCCCCTGCTTACACCGCTGGTTTAAAGGGAACACCACATGAATTAAAAATTAAATATTTGGCAGATAGTGATTACAAAGATTTTAGTTCAGAAGAAAAACAAATCGAAATTACAAAACGTATTAAAAGTAAAGATCTTGCTGACAAAGATTCTGTGAATAATGAAATATCTGAAGGCACAACACCAAGAAACTTGACTGATTTGTTAGGTTCTTTATCTGATTTAGTTTCTGGCAGTGGTGATAAAGGAACTCCTATTGTTTATATTCAAGGATATTTTGATAATTATAGCGATGATTATGAATCATAAAATATAATGGTTTTAAATAAAAATCGTATCTGAAAAATCAATCAACGTCTCGCATTTTGTGAGACGTTTTTATTATTATTTAATTTATCTCTGAAATAATTTGCTCAGCAACTTTCATTCCATCAACAGCTGCTGACATAATTCCACCAGCATAACCTGCTCCCTCACCTGCAGGATAGAGATTTTTAATATTTGATTGAAATGATTTATCTCGAATAAATCTAACGGGTGAAGAACTTCTTGTTTCTGGCCCTAAAAGCAAAGCACTTTCGCCTGCAAAGCCTAATAACTTTTTGTCTAAAATAGGTAGCGTTTCAAGAATGGCAGATTTTGCAAAGTCTGGTAGCACCGAAGCCAAATCTGAATTTAAGAAACTTGGGATATCACTTTGCAATAATTCATATTTGTTTTGTAAATCATAAGCCTTATTTTCCCAATATTCTTGAAATTCAACTCCTGCCAAAGGATTTTCATTAGCAAAGTCACCCATTCTAACATCTACTAATAAAGCACTATTCGCAAATTGACCATCTCTGGCATGAAGACTCATACCATTTGAAACGATTTGATTAGCTGCTGATGATGCTAGAATAACCTCACCACCTGGGCACATACAAAATGTATATACCCCTCTGCCGCTTTGACTTTTAGCATGCAATTTATACTCAGCAGCCCCAAGCTTTTGAGCCAGATTTGGGTCTCCATATTGATCCATATTAATCAGATTTTGTGGATGTTGAATGCGTGTACCTATTGAAAATGGTTTTTGTACCATAGCGACATTATGATTTAAACATTGTCTAAAAGTATCTCTAGCACTATGTCCAATAGCTAGAATCAACTTATCACAAGGCATGGTTAAATGATGCCCCTTTTGATCCAAATGAATCGCTTTAATCTTTTCATCTTCAACAGTAAAATCTATCAATTTCGTTTCAAATAATATCTTACCGCCTAGTCGAATAATTTCTTCACGTATTCTTTTAACAACTATTTTTAAAACATCTGTACCTATATGAGGTTTTTGTTTAAATAGTATTTCTTCATCAGCACCGAAACAATGAAATTCTGAGAGAATTTTAAAGATTCTCATATCATTAATGCCGGTTGTTAATTTACCATCGGAAAAAGCACCGGCGCCACCTTCACCAAATTGCACATTTGAATCAGGATTTAATTTTCCTTCTGACCAAAAGGATTGCACATCCTTAGTTCTGGCATCAACATCTTTGCCTCGTTCTATCACAATGGGTTGATATCCCATTTGAGCAAATGTTAAAGCCGCAAAAATACCGCAAGGACCAAATCCAACAATGACAATTTGTTTATCTTTTGACAGATTCGCTTTTGGTGGTAAATAAATTCGTTCTTTGGCAAATGGTAAATTTAATTTTAAAGAGCAAAAAAAATCAATAGTATAAACCCATTGAATTTTTGGTTTTCGTCTCGCATCAATCGATTGACGAACAATTTCATAAGATCCTATTGTATTTTGAGAAATCTTTAATTTTCCAGCAATTTTTTTCGGGATAATTTCAGATGTCTCATCTAAATTTAAACGAATTTCATTAATCCGATATTTTTGAAATTTTTGCTTAGGCATCTATTTAATTATCCATCTTTCAAAATTTTTGATCATCAAAAGTCTTTTAAATCAATCATTCTAATTTAAAAGTGAATATCGATATTTTCATTTTAATTTGTTAACTTCAATCACTCAAACTATGTATGAATAAACCACTACGTAATTTAGGTTCAAACCAAGTCGATTTTGGTGGCATTAAAAGATTGGCATCTGCTACAGCAAATAGTTCAGAAATACTGGTTGGATAGAGAGCAAAAGCAATTTGCATCTCTCCATTATCAACTCGTCTTTTTAACTCTCCTAGACCACGAATACCGCCTACAAAATCAATTCTATTATCTGTACGTGGATCTTCAATACCTAGAATGGGATTCAATAAATTATTTTGTAAAATTGAAACATCTAAGCTTGCAATAATATCATCCGAATCATAGCTATCTTTTTTTGCTTTTATTTGATACCAATCACCTGATAAATACATAGCAAATTCTGCCTTGACTTGAGGTTTATATATTTCTTTGCCTAATTTTCTAATTTCAAATTTTTCATTGATTTTTTCTAATAATTCTTTTTCTGTTAGGCCATTCAAATCTTTAATTAATCGATTATAATCATAAATTTTTAATTCTTCATCTGGAAATAATACGGATAAAAAGTAATTGAATTCTTCATCACCGTTATAATCCGGAAATTCTTCTCGGCGCATTTGTGCTACTCTAACAGCTGAAGCACAACGATGATGGCCATCTGCTATATAAAGTGCTTCCAGTTCTGAAAATTCGGATATTAAGGCTTCAATCATATCTTCATCTTCAATTATCCAAACCGCATGTTTAATCCCATCATCTGCTATGAAATTAATTTCAGGAGATTGTTCCTTTATACTTGCGGTCAACTCTGCAATTTTTTCTTTTTGTCGATACGCCAGAAAAATAGGACCTGTATTAGCATTTAGGCTATCCACATGTTTAATACGATCAATTTCTTTATCTTCGCGTGTTTTTTCATGTTTCTTTATATTATTATTTAAATATTCATCAACAGAAGCACAACAAACCAAACCGGTTTGATTTCTTTCATCCATCGTCAACTGATAAAGATATAAACTCGGTTTAGGATCTTGTAAATAGATTTTATCTTGTATCAATGTTTCTAAATTTTCTCTCGCTTTTTGATAAACACGATCATCATAAGTCGATATATTTGGAGATAAAGTAGTCTCAGCTCGATCAATACGCAAAAAACTATATGGTTTATCTTGTATTTCTTGAAAGGCTTCTTCACGATTCATGACATCGTATGGAAGTGCCGCCACTTCACTTGCATATTTTGCTTGTGGTCGAATCGCTTTGAAAGGTCTAATAATAGCCATAATAATTTTCTTTCTTATTTTTAATGCTTTTACAAATCTTCAATTATAAAAATCAATTAAGAATTCTCAGATGCTCCTTCGCCAATCAATTTTCTAACTCTAGTAACTCCTTCAATTGCTGAAAGCATATTTAATGTCTCTTGATCAATATCATCATCAATATCTACTACTGTATAAGCCCATATTTCTTTATGACGATTGCTTAGTCTAGCAATATTGACGTGTTGATCGGCCAAAATATTGGTAATTTGGCCAAGCATATTAGGAATATTTCTATGTAAAATAGTAATACGTTGCTTACAGTTACAGATACCAAAATCAAAATCAGGAAAATTAACTGAATTATGAATATTCCCATTTTTAATATAATCCATCATTTGTTCAGTCACCATTTTTGCGGCATTATATTCGCTTTCTGGAGTTGAAGCACCTAAATGTGGAATATTGATTGTTTTTGGTAAATTCAAAGTTTTTTCATCTGGAAAATCAACAACATAATGGGATACGATACCCTCATCAATAGCTTCGGCCAAGGCTTTATTATCAACTAAACCATCACGCGCTAAATTAATCAAACAAAGGCCTGGTTTAGCTTTTTCCAATAATTCTGCATTAACGGTATTGGCGGTATCTTTATTATAAGGAATGTGGATAGTAATAAAATCACAGGTTGTAAATAAAGTGTCTAAATCGTTTGCTCTCGTAATTTTGCTATTTAAGCCCCAGGCATGTTTAACGGTTAAATACGGATCATATCCGTATACTTTCATGCCAAAATTAACACCCATATTCGCAACTAAAGCACCAATTTCTCCCAGTCCAATAACACCTAAAGATTTGCGATAAAGTTCTGGTCCAACAAATTCTTTTTTGCCTGATTCAACTTTCTTTTTAATATCTTCATTGCCATGAAGTTTTTTGGTCCAGGTCAATGCTTCCGCTACATTACGAGAAGCCATAATCATAGCTAAAGCAACTAATTCTTTTACACTATTCGCATTAGCCCCCGGTGCATTACAAACAACAATGCCATGCTCCGAACAAGCATCAAGAGGAATATTATTAACGCCAGAACCTGCTCGGCCAATAAATTTTAGCTCTGGATTAAAAGTCATATCATGTAAATCTTTACTACGAACTAAAATCGCATCTGGTTTCTCTGTTTCATCATCAATAATAAAATTTCCTTGAATATTTTTCAAAGCTTTTTTATCAATATTATTTACCGTTTTAATAAGATAATCTTTCATTCATCCGTCCCTCTTATGTGAATTATTCTATAGATTAATGATTTCTTTTTGCAAAATCCTGCATGAATAAAATTAAAGCATCAATACCTTCTACTGGCATTGCATTATATATACTAGCACGCATACCACCAATGGAGCGATGACCTTTTAAGTTTTGCAAACCCTTTTTCTCTGCTTCAGCTATGAATGCTGCATTCAAGTCAGAATTTTTACAAATAAAAGGAACATTCATTAATGATCGATCCTCTGTTTTAGCGGTACCAATATAAAAATCACTATTATCGATATAATCGTACAATTTTTGAGCTTTATTTTTATTGATTTCTTCAATAGCAGGAATACCACCTAGATTTTCTAACCATTTGAAAACCAAACCACAAACATAAATACTATAGCAAGCCGGTGTATTATACATAGAATCAGCATCTGCATGTATTTTATAATCAAGATAAGTCGGTGTATCTATTGAAGCTTGACCAATTAAATCATCACGAATAATGACAACAGTTACTCCTGCAGGTCCCATATTCTTTTGTGCACCTGCATATATAAGAGCAAATTTACTTACATCGTATTCTTCAGACAAAATATTTGAAGACATATCCGCAATCAAATCTAAATTACCAATATCAGGCAATCCATTTGGTTTGAAGCGAGTGCCATAAATCGTATTATTAACACAAATATGAACATAATCTGCAGTTTCACGGAAATCTGATTTTTGGGTTTTAGGTATATAAGAAAAATTTTGATCTTTAGAAGAGGCAATAATTTGGGCATCACCAAATTTTTTTGCTTCTAAATAAGCTTTGTTTGCCCAATTACCTGTAATTAAAAAATCTGCTTGTTGGTTTTTTTTCATCAAATTTAAAGGAATCATCGAAAATTGCAATGTTGCTCCACCTTGTAAAAAGAGCACTTTATAATTATTAGGGATATGCATTAATTTCCTTAATGAACTTTCTGCCCCTTCAATAATCTCTTCATAAGCTTTGGAACGATGGCTCATTTCCATAACGGATAATCCATACCCGTGATAGTTTAGCATTTCTTTGCCTGCGGTTTGAAGTACCGGAACTGGTAAAACAGATGGTCCTGCTGAAAAATTAAAGATTCTATCCATATTTAAACCCCAACTAATTATCTTTCTCAAACAATGATGATTTGGAATAAAATACAATTAAATTTTAATCATAAGATTGTATTATTATTCAGTTTATTTTTATACATTATCAATAAGACAAGGGGATTTCAAGCATTTTAAAAAAATTAAGTATATTTATTAATTATTATTATGCGTTTTCAATTTTTCTATTTATTTTATCTAATACTCTTTTATCAGATAGAAAAACAAAAATATAATTCTATTTTTATTTTGCATATTTTATTAAAAATATAGGATTTTCTATTTTCAATAAATAAAAACGCTTGACATTCATTCCTTTTCTGATAATATGATTAATGCATCAACGAGGTGTAGCGCAGTTGGTAGCGCGCCTGCTTTGGGAGCAGGATGCCGGGGGTTCGAGTCCCTTCACCTCGACCATTATTTTTTAAAGCCCTTTAAATAAGGGCTTTTTTAATTTCTTGATACTAGTTTAATACTAGTTTAATACCAAAATAAATTATCTTGCTTCATTTTTTCTTATTAGAGCTGTTTAAATATTATTTTCGATGGCTTGTTCATAAACATCTAGTATTTGTTCTATGAAATCATTTCTCGTATAAAGATTATCGGACGGTTTAAATTCAGCATTGAATTTAACTTGATTAATTAAATAATCAAGACCAGCTGCAAATGTTTCTCGATTATCAAAAGCTTTTCCATTTTTGCCATCTATTAATAAATGATTTAAGCAAGGATCTTTCTGAGCTAAAATTGGTATATTAGCTGCTAAAGCTTCCAAATAAGTTAAACCTTGTGTCTCACTTTTAGATGCAGAAACAAAAATATCTGAAGCCTGATAATAATTTTGAACATTTTGCCATTCAATATAACCCGTAAAAATTACTTTATCTGCTATTTTTAAATTTTCAGACTGTTGTTTCAATTTTTCTTTATCTGGACCATCGCCAGCAATTATTAAACTAATATCTTTATCTGGATTATTTTGTAAATATTCATAAAAATAATCCAATAAAACATTAAGACGTTTTTCATCAGATAATCTTGAAACAGAAATCAAAATAACACTCTGATCCTTGATATGATATTTCTTTTTAATCGTTTCTACTTTAACCGAATCAAAATTTTTAAATTTTTTTAAATCAATGCCTGTTGGAATTATGTAAATCTTATTTTTTATACCATAGGATAATAGAGCATCCTTCGTTTTTTGACTTGGACAAATAATGGCATAAGAATGTTTTGTAAAATTTTCGACAAACTTGCCAACCAAATTTATAGTTAATTCATTTTTTTGTAATTTCAAATAATGTAAATATTCTTCATACAAGGTGTGATAAGTATGAAGCATAGGAATATTAAATTTCTTGGCAGCTCTTCTTCCTAATGCACCTAATGAAAATTCAGATTGTGTATGAATAATATCAAGATTAAGATCTTCTATCGTTTGCATTATTGAACTGAGTAAAGGCAAGCCAATTCGACGTTCATCAAATAAAACAAAAGGAATACTTAAAACACGATAAACATGATTTTGAAGATCCCATTCTGCATCGGCTTCATGATTCGTAACCGTAAAAACAAAAACTTCATGACCAGCCTCTTCCAGGCCTTCTTTAAGTTCTAAACAAGCTGTGGCTACGCCACTAATTTCAGGGTAAAAAACTTCGGTAAAAATACCAACTTTCATTTTCTCTATATACTCCCTCGTTTTTAATTAAATATGAACTTTTACATAAAATAGAAAGAATAATCTATTTATTTTTTCGGTTTTTAACCTATACTTCAATTTACCAGACTTAATAATTAAAATAAAAAATCAATGCTGTCTGAGTCTACCTGAAATACGAGTTAATTCTCTCAAACGGTCAATTATTTCTTCACTAATCAAATCTTCTTGCATACGCCATTGCCAATTAGCATTCATCGTTCCTGGGTGATTCATACGTGCTTCATTGCCTAATAATAAAAGGTCCTGCATTTGAAAAATAGCAGTATTTGAAACGCTAGTCATCGCCCCACGAATCAAACCCCAATTAAACGTTTCTTCTGCCGTAATATTTAAATATTTTTTTGCAAATTCAATTTCTTGAGGATTTCCACTTTGTGTCCATCCGAGGATAGTATCATTGTCATGCGTTCCTGTATAAATTACCGTATTATCTATTAGATTATGTGGTAAATAAGCACTGCTCGCATCTGGATTAAAAGCAAATTGCAAAACTTTCATGCTGGGAAAACCAATTTCTTCACGCAATTTATATACTTCTTCCGTCATATAACCAAGATCTTCTACAATCATTCGCATATAGCCTAATTCAGCGTTTAATTTATCAAATAACTTAAGACCAGGGCCTTGTTCCCAACGTCCATTTTTAGCCGTATTTTCACCTGCTGGGACAAGCCAATAGGATTCAAAGCCGCGAAAATGATCCAAACGCAAAACATCGAAAATTTCGAGATTAAAACGAATGCGATCTGACCAGAATTTAAAATTTGTTTTTTCATGTTCTTGCCAATTATAAACAGGATTCCCCCATAATTGACCATCATCAGAAAATCCATCAGGTGGTACACCACTCACATAGGTTGGTTTAAGATCTTCATTTAATTGAAATAAATTCGGATTGGACCAAACATCAGCACTATCTTCTGCTAAATAAATTGGTAAATCACCAATGATAGATATATTCTTTTGATGAATATAGTCTTTTAGATTTTCCCATTGACTAAAAAATTTATATTGAATAAATTTATGAAAATTGATGTCTTCTAAATTTTCTATTTCAAATTCAGACAAAGCTTTCTCGTCACGAAATTTATATTCATTAGGCCAGTCATTCCATTTACAGCCTTGAAATTTTTCTTTAAGAGTCATGAACAGAGCATAATTTCTAAGCCAAAAATTATGCTTTTCAGTAAAAGCATAATAACCACGATCTTCCAAATCAAAATTATGAAAAGCAACTTTTAACAAAGAATATCTCTCATGATAAAGTTTGCCATAATCGACTTTCGTATTATCTTCAACAAATGCTATATGTTGATCAATATCAGCCTGAGTTAATAATTCTTCATTTTTAAGCAAATCCAAGTCAATAAAATAAGGGTTTCCTGCAAAAGAACTAAAGGTGGTATAAGGACTGTCGCCAAAAGAAGTGACACCAATCGGCAAAATTTGCCAATAACTTTGACCTGCTTTTTCCAAAAAGTCTGCAAATTCTCTAGCTTTTTCACCCATACTACCTATTCCATAAGGACCAGGTAAAGAACTGATATGCATTAAGATACCAGAGCCACGTTCTGTTTTTACATGTTCATATTTATATTTTTCATTTAATTCCGTCATACAACACCTTTATGCTATAGCTATAAAATTATTATTCATTGAAAATATTTATTATTTCAATCATAAAAATAATTTTGTTTGTTTCTAAATAATATTAATTTTCATACTTATCCCTAATCTTTAAATTAATAATGTAAGTATATCAAAATGCATCATACTATGAGAATAATTTCAAAATAGTAAGAAGTTAGTATTTTATTTATTGAGCACAAAACAAATAGAAGCAAAAAACCAATAAAAAAAGAGATCAAGGTTCAAAATTTGAACCTTGACCATGAGGAGACGTATGAAGAGGTATTTATTTTAAGTCGTCTCTTATTACGACTACGTTTTCTTAACGTGATTTTATGTTAACAATTACTTATGAAATCAACATAGTTAAAAAGTGAATGATTGTGAAACTTTACGTATAAATTATCATTTTTTTCGCATTGATTGATTTCAATCTTATTTTTTAGTTTTTAATAAACTTTTTTAACAAAAAATATATCTTTTATTAAAAATCATTACTATTAATTTTTAGAATCTAATATTTAATATTCCAATTCACCATCATAATACATGATGCCACCTGCATCTAAAACAACCGAATAACCTATTTCTCTTATAATTGAAGCTGCCGAATTAGAGCGGGATCCGGAACGACAATAAACTATAATGACATCATCATTTGAAATATCACTATTTTCAATCTCGTTTTCAATATTATCTAAAGGCATTAATAAGGCACCAGGTATATGTCCTTCATCAAATTCTTCTTCCGTTCGTACATCGATTAAATAGCTATTTTCAGGCAAATGCTGTTGAATACTGTCTGCAATTTCAAAAGAAATGGCTTCTGGTTTTTCATCATTTTCTAATTCAATGCTTTTCGCTCTTGCCTGCGGTGGAAAAGATTCAGCTATTTCATCTTCGATTATTGCAGTATAAACTTTGCCAGCTTCAATCATTTGATTTTCTGGTACATGAATTATAATTAGTCCACTCAAATTAACGGTGTTTCGATTATCATTTAAAATAAGAAAACTTTCGCCATGTAAATTAAGAACTTTCACCCTATTTTCTCCATTTGTTTCTTCTTTATTTTTATTACAAGCTACCATGCTTATGCTCAATACGAAAATAAGCATAAGAGCTATTATTTTTTTCATCATATTATCACCTCGTATAATCATTTTATAAATC
>DIRM01000048.1:0-7479 GCA_002427545.1 Mageeibacillus sp. UBA5436
GTGAAACCATTATACCAGAGGCATTTCAGATCTCTTTTTTTAAGTTAAGTTAACAGAGCAGAAAAAATTAAAAGGAGAAAAGAGATGAAAAAAAATTTTACGAAAAAACTCATGGCTCTCATTTTGATTGGCGTCATGGTTCTTGGACTTGCCGCTTGTGGCAGTACTAATAATGGCACTGACGAGTCTAAAGAATCTGTTGCTCAAACGGAATCAAAAGCTGATTCTGAATCAAAAGAAACGAAGTCTGAGGAAGAGGCAGAAGCAGAAAAACCTGCGGTTTCTGAAACAGTTACAAAAGACACTCCATTTGTTATCGGTACAAGTACATTAGATGGAAAATTTAGTGAATTCTTTCATACATCAGCATATGATCGTTATGTAGTCGAATTAACTTCAATGTATTTGTTAGCTAGTGATAAAAATGCAGAACCTATTGCTAATGATGAAAAACCATCTTATGCCCAATCTTTTACCACAGAAGTTGCAGATGATAATAGTTCAACAGTCTATACTTTTGTATTAAAGAATGACGCAGTGTTTTCTGATGGCACTCCAGTCACAATTGACGACTTATTATTCAATTTTTATGTCTATTCTGATCCCTATTATGACGGCTCAAGCACAATATACGCCTTGGATATAGATGGCTTGGCTGAATATCGTCTACAAACCTCAACAGAAATGGTTGAAGTTGGTGATGATATTTTAGCAGCTGGTATCAGCGGAGAAGCTGGTGAAGATCCTGTTTTAGGTTCTGGTTTAACGGTAGCAACAGCAGAACAACAACAACAATTCTGGGCATACTTAGACGAAGCTGGTGCCAACTTTGCTCAAGAGATTACTGATTTTGTTGTAAACAATTATTTGAATGATGATTATGTTGAATCTGCTTTACCTGGATTTACAGTTGATGAAGTTAAATCAAGTGAAACATTGCAAACTGCTTTTGGTATGGCTATGTGGGGTTTTGGTGAATTAGAAGACAAAACCTTTACTGATGGTTCTGGCAATGAATACGATTTAAGCGATGCAACAACGACATTAGATGGCAATGTTTATTGGCAAAATCTCGTGGATGCCTATGGTTATGATCTAGAAGGTCTTAACGGTGAACAAGCTGGTGAAAAGAATGTTGAAGATTATGTTGCTGATTTATTTTATCAAAATGAAGGCAGCGTAGCTGGCGGCGTAGCTAGCATAACTGGTATTACAACTTCTACAGTAACGGGTGATGACGGCGAAGAGCATGATGCCTTAGTGGTTACCTTAAACGGTATTGACCCTACAGCAATCTTCAAATTAGCAGGCATACCTATTTCACCGAAAGCTTATTACAGCGAAGGATATGAAGGCGAAGTTAATGAATTTGGCGTAAATCCTAATAATGCAGATTTCATGACTTTTTTAAAGACCAAAAACGACAACCCAGTAGGGGCAGGTCCTTATATCTTTGATAGCTATAAAGATAATGTTGTGACAATGAAGGCAAATCCAAATTTCATCTTGGGTGAACCAAAGATCCCTGTAGTACGTTTCCAAGTTTTGGAACAAGGTTCCGAATTAGATGCGTTAAAGACTGGTACAGTTCACTTTGCTGAGCCAAGTGCTTCACAACAAATCGTATCTGACATTTCGAGTGGTTCAGGTGATTATTCTAAATTAGATTATATTTTAGTAGATAATGATGGTTACGGTTATATTGGCATAAATTCACAAGCTATTCCTGATTGGAATGTCCGTAAAGCCCTTGCTCATTCATTTGATATTGAATCAGCCGTCGAAAACTATTACGGCGAATTGGCTTCTGTTAATAATCGTACGATGACGAAAGTTCAATGGGCTTATCCAGATAATCCAGAAGCTCTTTATCCATTTGATGAAACAGGAGAAACTTCAAAACAATTATTATTGGATGCTGGTTATGTTTATGATGAAGCTGAAAATGAAATGCAATATCCTGCAGATCACGAAAAAGCTGGTCAACAATTAACTGTTAAGTTTACATTGCCTAGTGAAGCAAAAGACCATCCAGCTGGACAGATCTTTATTAATTCTCAAAAATTATTGGAAACTATTGGAGTTAAAGTTGATATCGAAGTTGACGAGAACCTTTTATCAAAATTGACTACTGCTTATGAATCTGGTATTCAAGTTTGGGCAGCAGCTTGGGGTTCAGGTGGTGCTGATCCTGATATGTTCCAAATTTGGTATTCTGATCCTACTGTTAATACTGGCGGATCTCCAAACAACACTGGTTTATACTGGTTGTTCCAAAATGGTTCAGATGATCAAAAGGCTGTTTTAACCGAATTAAATGAAAATATTAATGCTGGTAGAAGCATTCTGGATCCTGAAGAACGTAAACCAATTTACGGAAAAGCTTTAGAATTATCAACTAGCTTAGCTGTTGAAATTCCTACATATCAACGTAAAAATATGTTTGCTTATAATAAAGACGTTGTAAATGGCGATACTTTATTCTCGGGCGAAGATGTTACACCTTTCCAGTCTCCACGTGCAGAAATCTGGAATGTAGAACTGAATTGGTAAACACTTAAAATTTAATTAATTTTTGTGCATCAGCTATTCTTTTGCTGATGCACTTTTTCTAAATAGGTGGTTTTAATGTCTAAATATATTTTAAAAAGATTAGGAATTTCCTTAATTATTTTAATAGGGGTATCAGCATTGATTTATTTGCTGGTTATGTTAATGCCTTCAGATTATATTGATAATCAAACAGCTGCAGCAGTACAAAGCGGTCAAATGACTTATGAAGATGTCCAACGACTCAAAGAATTATATGGTTTAGCGGATAAAAGTTTTTCGGGTATTGTAAAAAGTTATGTTTCTTGGCTAGGTAGTGCAATGAAAGGTGACTTAGGCTTTTCTTTTCTCTATGGACGTCCGGTAACACAGGTTATTAATGATTATGTTTGGATCTCGTTTCTTATATCCTTAATTGCTTATGTTATCGAAATCATTATCGCTATCCCGATGGGGATTAAAGCAGCAGTAAATCAATATAGTGGTTACGATTATACAGTTTCGGTATTTTCGATGATAGCTACCGCATTACCATCTTTCTTTTTAGCGGCTTTGCTTATGAATGTATTTAGTATCCGACTTGGTTGGATGCCTTTGCAAGGTTTAACTACGGCGACTCAGATTTTTGATCCAGCTGATTGGTGGGGCATCTTTAAAGATAAAGCTTGGCATTTGGTTCTGCCTATCCTAACGTTGACTTTATTGAATATCGGTGGATTAATGCGTTATACAAGAACTAATATGCTTGAGGTTATGAATTCGGATTATATCAGAACAGCCAGAGCAAAAGGTTTGACTGAAAAAACAGTTGTCAATAAACATGCTTTTAGAAATACTTTTATTCCTTTAGTCACGACATTATCTGGTATGCTACCAGGGCTATTCAGTGGGGCAATGATAACAGAGACGGTTTTCTCAATTCCCGGTATAGGCAGTATGGCTTTACGAGCAACTTTACAAGGGGACATTCCTTTTGTCATGGGTTACAATCTCTTCTTATCAGCCTTAACGATTGTCGGTTACATTATCTCTGATTTGATGTACGCCGTGGTTGATCCAAGAGTTAAACTTTCTGAGTAAGGTGGTGCAAAAATGAATAATGAAGTTAATAATAATCAGCACAATCTATCTGAAGTAAATACGATTATCAAAATAGAACAAGGGAAATTAGCAAAAAAAGAACGTGAAGCAGTTCATAGCAGTTCAGGAGAAAACTACAAAGTAATTTCTCCTGGAAGAATGGTTGCCAAAAGATTTTTTCGCAGTAGCTTATCTGTGGCTGGCCTTTGTATGGTTATTTTTGTTTTTGTTTTCTCTTTTTTGGGTCCATACTTAGTTAAAGGGATTTGGGATTATGATGAAACTCAGGTTTTTCATATTCCGCGAGAATCGCAATTATTATCGACAGCTTCTTTCGAAGGTGCCGATGGTAGAACATATGAGTATTATGATAAATCGGTCAGTACAATTACTGTAAAAGCGCCGCCTTCGATAGAACATCCTTTAGGCACGGATACGAATGGTTTTGATATCTTAATTCGTCTGATGTACGGTGGCCGTATTTCACTTTTGATTTCTTTTATAACCGTTTTTTTGGAAATTATCATAGGCACGATATTAGGTGGTATTGCTGGTTATTATGGCGGTTGGGTGGATCAACTCATCATGCGTATTGTTGATATTTTTGCTAGTTTACCTGCATTGCCTGTATTACTAGTTCTTTCTGCTGTCATTTCCTCAATTGAATCTATTTCTGCAGAACACCGCATTTATTATTTGATGGGCTTTTTAACTTTAATCAGTTGGACGGGTACAGCAAGATTGGTACGTGGGCAGCTATTATCACTGCGAGAACAGGAATTTATGTTGGCAGCCGAGACTACTGGAATTAAAGCCTCAAGACGTATTTTTAAACATTTGATTCCTAATACCATTCCACAATTAATTGTTACAGCATCGCTTAGTCTTGGTGGAATTATATTGTATGAATCGACCTTATCTTACTTTGGTATTGGCGTACCTTTCCCGCTTGCAGCCTGGGGTTCAATGATTGCAATGGCTGATCCATCGAAGGGGCAAGAAATTTTAGCTTATTATCCGAATATGTGGTTACCAGCTGGAATTTTAATCGTTGTAACCGTTTTAGGATTCAGTTTTGTTGGCGATGGCTTACGTGATGCCTTTGATCCACGACAAAAAAATTAATTGTTACGCTGAATATAGTAGGAGTTTTTATGGCTAATAAAGAAAATAAGAAGAAAAATACAGAATATCTCAGCATCAAAGAGGAAAAACAAATTGCTCATGAAAACCAAAAGGTCATGAAGCAATTTGAGCAAGCAAAAAACAGAAAAAATGTTGATGAATCTGAGTATACAACGCAAATGAAAAATCCCGATAATGTAATTGAATTCGATGATTTACATACGTTTTTTTATACTGATGTTGGTGTCAATAAAGCAGTAAACGGGGTCACTTTTTCCGTTCCAAAAGGTAAAATTATTGGTATTGTTGGTGAATCAGGATGTGGTAAATCGGTTACTTCCTTATCAGCTATGCAGCTGGTACAAGGCCCTCAAGGACAAATAGTAAAAGGCAGCATCCGTTATACGACTTCTGAAGGCAAATGCTATGACATTGCCAAAATGCCCAGAGATGAAATGCGCCGAATTCGAGGCAAAGAAATTTCCATGATTTTTCAGGAACCGATGACATCATTGAATCCTGTTTTTAAAATTGGGGATCAATTGGACGAGGCTTTAAATATTTATAAACAATCTTTAAAAGCCGAACAAATAAAAGCGCGTAGTATTGAGATGCTCAATTTAGTAGGGATTGCCGATCCTGAAAAAGTTTATAATAATTTTCCACATGAACTATCTGGTGGTATGCGCCAGCGTATTATGATTGCGATGGCTTTAATATGTGAGCCACGTTTAATTATTGCGGATGAGCCGACCACGGCATTGGATGTGACGATTCAGGCTCAAATATTAGATTTGCTATTGGATGTCAAGAACAAAATAAATGGCAGTATCATGTTAATTACCCATGATTTAGGCGTTATTGCAAGTATGGCCGATTTTGTTGTGGTTATGTATGCGGGAAAAATTGTTGAATCTGGTGAGATTCACGATATTTTTAATCATCCAAAACATCCTTATACTGTTGGTTTAATGAGCTCATTACCTAGCTTGAGCAATGTGGAAGGAAAACAAAAATTATATTCTATTCCTGGACAGGTACCTAGTGCGGTTAATTTACCAGATTATTGTTATTTTTGTAATCGCTGTGATTATTCTTTCGATGCTTGTTATAAAGCTTATCCGGATGATGTGCCTTTTGAAAACGAGCATCACGCATCCTGTTTCTTATATGATGAAAAATATAAAGATTTAAATTTAAATCGTCCTGAATTACCTAAAAATATTTCAGGAAGTGCAGATGCTCAAGCCGCTCGTAAAATTCCACAGGGTAGAGTTGACATAGAGACCTTAAATAATAATCCGAAGGAGTCATAATACATGAATATAGAAAATAATAATGATAATTTTGTTGAAGTACATCATTTAAAAAAGTATTTTCCAGCTGGATTCAAAGGCACGACTCGACAATACGTTAAAGCTGTTGATGATGTTTCTTTTAATATTAAAAAAGGAACGACGATGGGTTTAGTAGGGGAATCTGGTTGTGGCAAAACAACGATTGGCAGAACCATGTTACGTCTTTACCCGATTACAGAAGGGGAAGTCTTTTTTGATGGTATTAAAATTAACGATTTGTCGCATGGCGCCTTAAGAAAATTACGTCCCAGAATGCAAATGATTTTCCAAGATCCCTATTCCAGCCTATCACCGAGAATGACGGTAGGTGAAATTATTGGTGAAGCTGTTAGAGAACATAATATTATACCAAAAGAAAATTTGGAAAATTATGTAAGTGATGTTATGAATGCTTGTGGCCTACCTTATACTTATTCAAGACGGTATCCACATGAATTTTCTGGTGGACAAAGACAAAGAATTTGTATTGCTAGAGCAGTTGCCTTGAAGCCGGATTTTATTGTTTGTGATGAACCTGTATCCGCACTCGATGTATCCATTCAAGCTCAAATTATTAATTTATTAGAAGACTTACAAGAAGAATTTGGATATACTTATTTGTTTATCTCACATGATTTATCTGTTGTTGAATATATTTCGGACACGATTGGAGTTATGTATTTAGGTTCAATGGTAGAGTATGGAGATAAGGAAAATATATTTAAACATCCTATGCATCCGTACACTCAAGCTTTATTATCGGCTGTTCCTGTTCCAGATCCTGACTTTCAAATGAATCGTGTTATATTAGAAGGAGATATACCTAGTCCGGTTAATCCACCATCGGGTTGTAAATTTAGAACACGCTGCAAATATGCTACAGAAATTTGTGCCCAAATAGATCCAGAATTTAATAGCTATTTAGACGGCAAAAATCAAAAAGTAGCTTGCCATCTCTATCCGCAATATAATCAAGACAAAGATGCTATTTAAAGATAATAATGATGAATAATAAAAAAGATTACTCAGATGATGATGGTAAAGTTTATGCAGATATGTCTGCTTTGGATGACATTTCTCCTAAACTTTCTTTGAATAGAAAGCCCAAAAAGAAAAAAGAAAAATTAGATTCTCAAGGTTATCCTATTAAAGATTCAAATAATCCGATTAAACTTACAAAAGAAGAAAAAAGAGAAATCGCTAAAGGTGTAATTAAAGCACATCTTCTTTACGCTTTAATGGGTATTATTTTACTCTGTCTTGTATTTTTTATTATTTTTAAACTTTGGTTAAGATGATTTTAAAAAAATCTAAAAAATAAAATGCTGATTCTTATTTTTAAGAAATCAGCTTTTTTTTCTTTATAATTAATCATTTAATCATTTTC
>DIRM01000048.1:7736-54134 GCA_002427545.1 Mageeibacillus sp. UBA5436
CTTTCTTTAATTGATAACCTTTTATTCCCAAAAACGATATCTTTAGATTCCATGTATTGATGCATTTGATTAGGGCTTAATTCTAATAATTCTGGATTTTCTAAAAGACGATCAAAAATGCTCAATGATTTTATCAAATAATAGCCGTCACAAATTCTTTCATCAATGGTAAACGCAATATCCATAACCTCTTGCCAAATGATTTCATCGTTTTTGCCACGTGTGGGATGATCAAACATTTTTCCTAAGGTCATAAAAATCGAATTTGTTCCAAATTCATATAAATGATGTAAAGGCGCATGTCCGCCAATACTGCCTAAATGAGACAAAAAAACAGAAGAGTAGAAGGGAATGGTATCAGTTATTGTTTTTGGTAAGAAACCATGAAAATCAGCCCAACGTAGGAACGAGGCGACAAACCGAACAAACCAACGTGGTGTCTTGGTGAAAAAGTGTATTAATTTATCATCGCTCTTTATTTCTTGCTGTTTTTTAATGATATCGATTTGTTCTCGCATTTTGCTGGCAATAGAAAAAATATTATCATCTTTATCCATTGAAACTTTAGCAATTGATTCATAGGCTTGATCCGATAAATCTAATTTTACAGCATAAAGTGCTTCATAACCATTGTGTTCATAAATACGTCTGCCGGCAATGTAGCGATTAAGATGTGGCCTCAAAACAAGAATATGTAAAACAGCCGCCGTAATAACATTAAATATCGTTATTCTATTACCTAGTTTTCTCTGTTTTTTAATATAATCTTTAATAGGTTTAATATTGACCGTATCTTGATAAAAAATAATCGATTCACTACGGCTTCTCATAACATAGGGCATGATATGATTCATGGGATCTCCATCTTTAATTAATGTCCCATCTTTTCGTTTTTTCCCAAATATAAAAGCCATCACAGTCTCCTCAAACTAAAATTAGCATTTTTAGTATAGCACAAAATATATTATTCACTTTTAGATTATTTTAAATGTTTTTAAATAATTAATCTTAATGATTAATTAAATGATACAACTATCATTAAAAAACATAAAAATTGAATTATTAGGTTCGACTATGCAATAATACTTAGTATTATAAAGGTATTTATCAGAGGGAAACATGCAAAATTTTAATTTACAACAAACATTAATCCGAATTTTAGTACTGACATTATCATTATCGATTCATGAATATTCGCATGCTAGAATGGCTTATCATTTAGGCGATGATACTGCAGCAAGGCAGGGTCGCTTAACCTTAAATCCAACTGCACATATTGATTTATTTGGAGCATTAGCTTTTATTTTAATTGGCTTTGGTTGGGCAAAACCTGTTCCAGTCAATTCATCTCGTTTTTCACGTGATAAGGTTAAAAGTGCACGATCTGGTATGATGAAAGTAGCCTTAGCAGGGCCAGTTTCAAATTTGATTTTGTCATTTTTTATGAATGTTATTTTGCAAATTATCATTTTAATATTAACGATTGCAAATAAAACATCCTTACTAAATAATACGGTGATATCTTTATTAATTTTGATTCTTAATTCTTTTATTTATTCAAATATCTATTTGGCAATTTTTAATATGCTACCGATTCCACCATTAGATGGTTCTAATGTCTTAGGTGCAGTATTGTCAGATAAAGCTTATTATAAATACATAAAAATACAAAAATATTCTGGTATCATCATGTTGCTATTAGTATTTTTTGGTGGGAGTATTCTTAGTACAATAATGAGATATATTTCTATTCCTATTCAATATATTTTATTATATCCAGTAAATTTACTATTTTCATTTTTAGGTGGTCTGTTTTAAATAAATGCAAAATTTTTTAAATATCAATATAGATGAATATGAAAGCCCATTAGATTTAATTTATCATTTGATTGAATTAAATCATATTGATATTTACGATATTCCTATTTTTGATATAACTGAACAATATTTATCTATTCTACAAACAAGTTCATTTGATCAGTCTAATATGGAATTAGCTAGTGAGTTTTTATTAATGGCAGCTACTTTAATGCAAATTAAATCACGCATGTTATTGCCTGAAGTCATTTCTGATGAAATAGATATAGAGGAAAATGATCCACGTGAAGAATTAGTTCTGAGATTATTAGCTTATCGTCGCAATAAATATATGGCAAAAGAATTAGAAAAAAAGTTTGAAATCAATAAAGGATTTTATTTGAAAAATAGTTCTTCGCCACAAAGTTTAGGCCTAGATATAGAGATTATTGAAGATAAACTTAATCAAAATAAGTTCTTAGAATCGTTAGAGCGATTAAAAAGAAAAAATGCTTTGCGTTTTAATAGCCAAAATCTTAGAATAAAACAACTATTAAAAAGACAAAAATTTTCAGTTAAAGATAAAATGTTAGAAATAATTGATAAAGTGTTCCATAAAACACGTTTATTCTTTTCTGAATTATTTCCATTATCTAAAAGCTCTAAATCGGAGAGAATTTCTGGCTTTTTGGCTATTTTAGAATTGATTAGACAAGATAAAATTATTGTAAAACAATCAGAACCTTTTTCGGTTATGATGATTGAATTAGAAGAGAATATAGATCAACAATTATTAAATAATGTTAAAGTCGAAGATATTATCAATACCAATGAAGAAGAATTCGATATTGTTTAAAATAATGAATGATATAAAATCATAATAAATCTCGGAAAATTACAATATATTAAAATGAAAGTAATAGATATGCAAAATGATTCTCAATATATGGCAATAATTGAAGCTGTATTATATGCAGCAGGTGATCCCATTAGTATTAAAAGTCTTATGGAAATCACAGAATTAAATGAGATTCAATTACTTGATTTAAGTCAAAAATTATCTGAAAAATATGAAAAACAAGAGGATTCTGGCTTATGTTTAAGACGCATAGAAGATAAACTTTGCTTAACCACAAAAAAAGAATATCGAGAATATTTAGCAAGATTGTTTAGACCTGAACATTTACCAGCGCTTTCAAATGCGGCATATGAAACTTTGGCTGCAATCGCTTATAATCAACCTGTTACTAAATCTCAAATTGAATTAATTAGAGGAGTAAATTCTGATCAATTGGTAAATCGACTTGTTGATAGAGGTTATGTAATTGAAAAAGGAAATCTTGATTTGCCTGGCAAGCCTGCGGTTTTTGGTACAACTGAGAAATTTTTATTGGAATTAGGTCTAAACTCAGCTACAGATTTGCCGAATATTAATTTATTAATGTATGACACAATTGAACATTTACAAAATGAGGGTGATGAATGATGAAAAAGAATTTTTCAATTGCTATTGACGGACCTTCTGGAGCAGGGAAGAGCACAATTGCAAAAACCTTAGCAAAAGAACTAAACATTATGTATTTAGACACAGGGGCTCTATTTCGAGCTTTAGCATATCAAGCTTTAGAATGGGATATTAATCCCCAAGATGAGAAAGCTGTCAGCGAGTTTTTACAAAATGCAGACCTCGATATAAAATTTATTAATCAAGAACAAAGGGTTTTGATTAATGAAGAAGATGTTACAGATTATATTCGTAGTGAGGCTGTATCAATTGCTGCTTCTGATATTTCTGTTCATCCCATTATTAGAAATTATATTTTAATAAAAGAAAGAGAACTAGCTGCAAAAGAATCCTTTATCTTGGATGGCCGAGATATAGGTACTGTCGTATTACCTGATGCTGAAGTGAAAATATTTTTATCAGCCTCACCCGAAATTAGAGCCAAAAGAAGATTGATTGATCTGCAAAAGAAATCAAAAGAATCTGTGGAATATGATCAAGTTTTGGCCGATATTATTAAAAGAGACAAACAAGATTCTAGTCGAGAAACAGCACCTACTAAAAAAGCAGATGATGCGATTTATATCGATTCTGGTGAATTGACTTTAGAAGAAACCGTTAATAAGGTCAAAGAAATAATTATAAAAAAATTAATTTTAGATAAGGATAAATAAATGCGGAATCAGGAAAATTACAAGTATTATGCAAAGTCAGCTGATACCAATGAAATTTCGAGAGGGACACGGATTTTTATTAAAGTAGCCGCTTTTTTACTTAAAATTCTTTTTCGACCTGTATATCATAATTTGCATTATATTCCAGACAAAAATGAATTAGGTGAAGGCTATTTTATTACTGCAAATCATTATTCAAATTTTGATCCTGTTTTATTGCATATTACAATACCAGATTACGTTTATTGGGTTTCTAAAAAAGAATTATTCCAAAATAAATTTTTAGCAAAACTTTTCACTTCTTTAAAAATGATTCCTTTAGATCGTGAACATACTGACATCAATGCGATTAAAACAATTATTTCCTATGTTAAAGAAAATAAAATTATTGGAATTTTTCCGCAGGGAACAAAAGTCAAGAAAAATAATTATGAAGAAATTTTACCAAAGGCTGGCGTTGCTTCTATTTGTATGCGTTATAAATCAACAATTTTACCAGTTTACTGTGATTCTCCTTATAAAATATTTAGAAAGAATCATTTTTATTTTGGCGCTCCATACTGTCTTAACCCAAATTTTAAAGCTGAAAATAGAACGGAACAACATCAAATATTAGTTAATGAAATGTTAAGAAGAAGTTATCATATAGTAGGATTATCCTATTTTGAATGAATTTCTTGTGTAAAGCGCGTAAATATGCATGTTTAGCATTGCATTAATTGCTTACTTTGTTACAATAGCAATTAGAGAAATTTTGGGGAGGAATCCAGATAATGACAGAACAGCAAGGTTTATTTGATAACCAGCAGGAAGAAAACATCGTTCAACCTACAGAAGAAAATATTGTAGATGAGCAAGTAAATGAAGAAACAACCGTTAAAGAAGAAAATATTGAGTCTTCAGAACCAAAAGAAGAAGAATTAAAAACTTCAGAGGTTCCAGAGGTTGAGGTATTAACTTTAGAAGATGTTGAAGAAACACCAGCAGAAGTAAATAAACCAGAAATCTTATTAAAAGATGATGGCGATATTGATTTTGAGAATTTTATTGACAGTATTCCTGAATTAAAAAGAGGAATGACTGTAACAGGCACTATCACAGATTATGATGATGAATATGTCTATGTTAATGTCGGTGTTAAATCTGAAGGTAAAGTAAGAATCCATGAATTCAAAGGCGATCCTGATTTTGATTTGGAAAAAGCAAAAAAAGAGAATATGCCAATTGAGGTTTATGTTCGTAAAATACATACATCAGATGCAGGAACAGAAATTGAATTATCAAAATCAAGAGTAGATTTTAACAAACATAAAGAAATTGTTGAACAAGCTTTTAAAGATAAAACACCTTTATTAGTAAAAGTAACAAATGTTGTTAAAGATGGTGTTATTTGTTCCTTTGGTAGTGTTGATATGTACATTCATAGAACACAACTTGAATTAGAAATTGTTGATGATTTAACTCCTTACTTAAATCAAGAGCTTGAAGTATTGGTAACACAATTTGATTCTTCTAGAAGAAGATTACGTGTTTCTGCATCCAGAAGAAGCTTATTACAACGTAAACGTCGTGATAGTGCTAAAGCTTTATGGGACAATATTGAAGTTAATAAAGAATATGAAGGCGTTGTACGTAATTTAACTGATTTTGGTGCTTTCGTTGATATTGGTGGAGTTGATGGTTTAGTTCATATTAGTGAATTATCCTGGAAAAGAATTGATAAACCATCTGATGTTGTTTCGGTTGGCGATCATATCAATGTCTATGTCATGGATTTTGATAAAGATAAAAATCGCGTTTCACTTGGTTTCAAACGTCCAGAAAATAACCCATATCGTGATTTAGAAGAACGTTTCCCAGTGGGTTCAATTGTTCGTGGTGTTGTCGTTAGAATTTTCCCGTTTGGTGCATTTGTTGAAATCGCTCCAGGAGTTGATGCTCTTTGTCATATTTCACAAATTTCTGATTATCGCTTGAATAGACCAGAAGATGTTTTACAAGAAGGCATGGAAGTTGATGCTAGAGTACTTGATGTCAACCAAGCAGAACGTAAAATTTCTATTAGTATTCGCGAAGTTGAGCCTATCAATCCAGAAAATGTTGAAGATTTACAACAACAAGCTCCTAGACGTAAACGTCGTCCACGTCGTGAACAACAAGAAAAACAAGAAAACCAAGTTGAGAATGACTCAGAAACAACAAATGTTTATGTTGATTCTGCCTCTAGAACTTCAACTTTATCATCTGTAGCTGATATTACTTATTCTGATGAATATAAAGAAAATCAAGAAGATGATGAAAATCAAGATGAAATCGAAGAATAGTTTTCATTTTAATTAATTAACTTTCAACCGGAGTTCTATAGCTCCGGTTTTTTTATCAAATTTTAATAATAATTAAGGAGTTTTTATGAATAATCGCATTCCTAACGAAGATAGAATAGATGAAATTGCCTTGAAAATGGACAATTATAAAGATGAATTTTTTAAGGATTTATCGACTGTCCTTTCTATACCAAGTGCTAATTCACCTGCTGACACAAAATATCCTTATGGTAAAGCTACAGGTGATGCTTTAGATGCTTTTTTAAACATTGCAAAAGAAATGGGCTTTAAAACTAAAAATTATGATTATCGTGTCGGTTATGCTGAATTTGGCGAAGGGGAAAAAATGATTGCTGTTTTATGTCATTTAGATGTTGTCCCTGCTGGCGAAGGTTGGTCTGAAGATCCATTTCAACCAAGATTAATTGAGGGAAAAATTTATAGCAGAGGAGTAGCCGATGATAAGGGTCCTGCTATGGCAAATTTATATGCTATGAAAGCTTTAAAAGATGAAGGCTTTCAGCCTAATTGCCGTATTCGTTTAATTGTTGGTTTAAATGAAGAAAAAGGCTTTGGTTGCATGAAACATTATCGTCAAATTGGAGCTGAATTACCTGTGACAGGCTATACTGCAGATGCTGAATTTCCAGCTGTTTTTGCAGAAAAAGGAATTATTCGTATTTCATTTGAAAAAGCCCGATTATTAACTGGAAAAGGTACAGAAATTTACAGTTTAAAAGGTGGCGAAGCTGTAAACATGGTTCCTCAAGTTTGCCGCTATAAGATTCAGCAAGATGGAGAAATCTTATCAGAAAGAGAAATTCTTGGTAAAGCTTCTCATGCTTCAAAACCAGAATTAGGAGAAAATGCAATCGTTAAAGCTCTAAAAACAATTCAACAAGAGAATGCAGATTTAACGGATACTTTAATTGATTTATATGATCAATTTTTAATTGAACATACAAATGGCAAAGACATGGCTATAGACTGTGAAGATGCAAGCGGTGCATTAACTATGAATTTAGGCCTAATTGATGTTACACCTGAATCATTAAACTTTACATTAGATATTCGATATCCAGTTTCTGTTGATGGTGAAACAATCATCTCTAAGCTTAAAGAAAACATGGAAACTCTGAATATTCAATTGGAAAATTATAATGATGAAGTACCTTTAAATTTAGGACAAGATTCAGATATGATCAAATTAGCCATGAAAACTTATAATGATACTATGGGAACGAATGATAAAGCTGTTGCTATGGGTGGCGGAACTTATGCCAGATCGATACCAAATATTTTTGCATTTGGGGCTGTATTCCCAGGTACACCAGATTCTATGCATCAAGTTAATGAGAATGCATCCCTTAATCATTTATTAGCAGCATCTTATATTTATAAGGAAACGTTAAAAGCATTTGCACAAAAATTAATATAATGATATATTTGCTAATGCAATACACACGCAAGGTTATTCCTGTTGCCAAATTTTAAGGTAATAAAGACTTTGCGGAGGAAAAAACAGGAGGAAAATTTGTATGGCTATTATTTCAATGAAACAATTATTAGAGGGTGGTGTTCATTTTGGACATCAAACACGTCGCTGGAACCCTAAGATGGCGCCTTATATCTTTACAGAGAGAAACGGCATTTACATTATCGACTTACAGCAAACAGTAACAAAGGTTGAGGAAGCTTATATGTTCATTCGAGACGTTGCAATGAATAACGGCAATGTTTTGTTTGTTGGTACAAAAAGTCAAGCACAAGAAGCAATCAAAGAAGAAGCTGAACGCTGCAATATGTATTATGTAAATAATCGTTGGCTCGGTGGTACTTTAACTAATTATGTTACAATCAAAAAAAGTATTAAACGCTTAAAAGAATTAGAAGCAATGCAATATAATGGCATGTTCGATGTGTTACCTAAAAAAGAAGTTGCTCAATTAAATCTGGAAAAAGAAAAATTAGAAGCAAATCTAGGTGGTATTAAAGAAATGCCAGATTTACCAGATGCTATTTTCATTATTGATCCTAATAAAGAACATATTGCAGTGCACGAAGCTAATCGTTTGAATATTCCAGTAGTTGCTATCGTCGATACAAACTGTGATCCGGATCATATTGATTATGTGATACCTGGTAATGATGATGCAATTCGCGCTATTAAATTAATTGTTGCAACGATGGCCAATGCTGTTTTAGAAGGTAAACAAGGTGTACAAATGGGTGATGTTCCTGAAAATCTTTTAGAACAAGATTCTGATGCTGCAGAAGCAAAAGAAGAAGTTGCAGAAGCTACAGATGAATTAATTTAATGATTCAAATTATAAACAACTATATATAACGTTATTTTTTTAGGAGGATGAAATGGCAAATATTACGGCTGCTATGGTTAAAGAATTACGCGAGATGACAGGTGCAGGCATGATGGATTGTAAAAATGCATTAAAAGCATCTGATGGAGATATTAAAAAAGCAATTGCATGGTTGCGCGAAAAAGGTATGGCTAGTGCAGATAAAAAATCTAGCCGTGTTGCTGCTGAAGGTGTAATTGAGTCTTATATACATGGTGATGGCAGAATTGGTGTTTTACTTGAAGTTAATATTGAAACAGACTTTGCTGCTAAGAATGAAGATTTTAGAGGCATGGTAAAAGACATTGCTATGCAAGTAGCTTCTATGAATCCACCATATTTAAAACGCGAAGACGTACCTGCTGAAGTGCTTGCTTCAGAGAGAGAAATCGCTCGTAATCAAGCATTAAATGATGGAAAACCAGAAAAAATTGTTGATCGTATTGTAGAAGGTCGTTTAGAAAAGTTCTATGAAGCTAATTGTTTGATGGAACAACCTTTTGTCAAAGATGATTCAAAAACAATTACTACTTTGGTCAAAGAAATGGTAGCTAAGATTGGCGAAAACATTCAAGTCCGTCGCTTTACTAGATATGAATTGGGTGAGGGAATTGAAAAGAAGCAAGAGGATTTTGCAGAAGAAGTTGCCAAACAAATGAATAAGTAATCAATTAAAAATATATGTACAAATCGTACATATATTTTTTTTATCTTTTTAGGAGGAAAACATGGCTTATAAGCGAGTTATGCTTAAATTAAGCGGTGAATCTTTAGCTGGTAAACAAGGTTTTGGCATATCTGATGAACAAGTAAAGAGCTATGCAAGTTTGATCAAAAGAATTCATGAACTAGGAGTTGAATTGGCCATTGTTGTTGGTGGTGGCAATTTCTGGCGCGGAAGAACAAATCCTCAAATGAATCGTGTCACAGCTGATCAAATAGGAATGTTAGCGACAACCATGAATGCCATGGCTTTAAATGATGCCATTTTGCAAACAGGTGTCAAATCAAAAGTCTTAAATTCCTTAGAAATGCCTAAAGTTGTGGATTTGTATGTTCAAAATAAAGCAATTTCTTATCTTGAAGAAAAACAGGTCTTAATTTTTGCTGGTGGTACAGGTAATCCTTTTTTCTCAACAGATTCTGCTGCTGCTTTAAGAGCTGCAGAAATCAATGCTGAGATTGTACTGAAAGGTACCATGGTAGATGGTGTTTACGATAAAGATCCACATCTATATGATGATGCAATAAAATTTTCTGAGATTAGTTTAGCTGAAGTTATAGCAAAAGATTTAAAAGTTATGGATTCAACGGCAGCAGCACTATGTCGTGAAAATCAAATTCCAATGCTTGTTTTTAGCATACAAGATCCAGAAAATTTAATTCGAATCTTAAAAGGAGAAAAATTAGGTACGATTGTTCACCCTTAATTTTCAAAATAAAGATAAACGCATTAAATTATCGATAATTAAAAAATTAATAATCAAAAATCAATATTTGCTGATAGATATAATTAATAACTTGAACATTCAACTCAAAATTGGCTATAATATAAATTACTACTTAGTCGGAGGTTATTATGTCTGAAGATATTATTGTAAACGATCAATCCCTTAAGCCTTTTGAAGAAAAGATGAAAGGCGCGATTCATAATTTAGAAGATAATTTTAATACGATTCGTGCGGGTAGAGCTAATCCCAGAGTTTTAGATAAAATTTCTGTGAATTATTATGGTGTTGAATCTCCTCTTCAGCAAGTAGCGAATATTCAAGTTCCTGAAGCTCGTATGATTACAATTCAACCATGGGAACCTAGTCTTTTAAAAGAAATTGAAAAAGCAATCAATATGTCTGATCTTGGTATAAATCCACAAAGTGATGGCAAGGTTATTCGTCTGGTTTTCCCACAATTAACTGAGGAAAGACGACGAGATTTGGTTAAAGACGTTAAAAAATTAGGTGAACAAGGCAAAGTGGTTGTTCGTAATATTCGAAGAGAAGCTATTGATATCTATCGTGGTCATCAAAAACAAAATAAAATTAGTGAAGATGAACTATTTAACTTTGAAAAAGATATGCAAGATTTAACGGATAAATATACAGCTTTAGTAGATAAATCCGTTGAGAAAAAAGAAGCTGAATTATTAGAAATATAGTTTAAATGAATTGGTTGAAAGAAAGAGCCGGTTAGTAGCCGGCTCTTTTTCTGAAAAAATAATTATGATAAAACAAAATAAACAAATTAAAATTCCCAAACATCTTGCTGTTATTATGGATGGAAATGGACGATGGGCAAAAAAACGTGCTATGCCTCGTAAATTTGGTCATCGTGCAGGCGCAGAGAATTTAAGAAAATTTATTAGATGGTGTGCAGATTTTTCTATTAAATATGTCACGGTATATGCTTTCTCCACAGAAAATTGGCAAAGACCTGATGATGAAGTGCAATCGTTAATGAAATTAATTATTGAATTTTTTGCCAAATATGATAAAGAATTAGAAGCAGAAGGTGTTCGCTTGCAATTTTTTGGCAATATATCTGATTTACCTGCTGATTCTTTAGCAACAGTTAAAAAAGCAGAAGAAGAATCAAAAGATCGGGATAGAATTACTTTAAATATTGCTCTCAGTTATGGTTCTAGACAAGAAATTGTAAATGCTGCAAAGATGTTTGCAGAAGATGTTAAATCAGGGAAGAAAGATATTAACGATTTAAATGTCAATAATTTTTCGGATTATCTTTACAGCAAAAATGTACCTGATCCAGATTTATTAATCCGAACAGGTGAAGAAAAAAGAATATCAAATTTCTTGCTATGGCAATTGTCCTATTGTGAATTCTATTTTTCAAATATTCTTTGGCCTGATTTTTCTAAGGATGATTTAGAAGCTGCACTTATTGAATTTTCTGAAAGAGAAAGACGTTTTGGTAGAGTTTGATATGAAAGTTAGAATTAAAACAGCAATTATTTTTGGTTTGATCATTTTCATACTGCTTTTTCCTGGTTATGCTAGACCGTATTTTTCAGTTATCTTATTGTTTTTAATTGGTTTATTTGCATCTAAAGAAATGACGGAAGCATTTGCTAATATCAATTTTAAATTAAATGCCAGATTATTAAGGCTAAGTTATTTAAGTTTCATTCCATCATTTGTTTATTTATTTTGGCATAAATCAGAGTTAATCACAGCAAAAATGCTAGTAGATAATGGTGGAGCTAAAACTATAAATTTATCAATAAATCAAGATTTATTATTTGGTACTATTCTTTTTTATTTGATTTTCCAAATCCTTATTCTAACATACATGATTTTTAAACCCTTATTACAAAAAGGTGCAAATATTTTACCTGAAATCGCAGCGCAAATTTTAACAAGTCTTTATATTTCATTACCTTTATTTGCAGGTTTATTATTACTCTTTTTAATCCCTGCTGGTTGGTTTTGGTTCGTATTGGCTATCATAACACCTTGGATTTCAGATTCTAGCGCCTATTTTTTAGGTAGAAAATGGGGGAAAAAACCGATTGTGCCTAATTTGAGCCCTAATAAAACTTATGCGGGATTTATTGGAAGTATTATTGGTACTATTATTTTCTATTTACCTATTTTTTATTTGGCCGCAAAATATTTATTTGTTATATCATTTAAACCAATTTATTGGTTGTATATCATATTGTTTGGTGGAGCGTTGGGAATCTTAACAGAGCTTGGTGATTGGCTAGCATCTGCTATTAAACGTTATTGTGATATTAAAGATTTCTCTAATCTTTTGCCAGGTCATGGTGGTGTCATTGACCGTTTTGATAGCACATTCTTCTCTTTTACTGCCATTTTGACCATTGCTTTACTATTTTATTTTTTTTAATATTAAATTATGGAAGATAACAAAAATAAAAAAATAGTTTTATTAGGATCTACAGGATCAATCGGTAAACATACTTTAAATGTTTGTCGACGTTTGAAAATTAAGGTAGAAGCTTTAGCCTGTAATAAAAATGTTGATTTGTTATATCAACAAATTAAAGAATTCAAACCTAAATATGTAGCCATGTCTGATAAAACTTCTGCAGATAGACTTATAGATCGTTTAAAAACTGAACCTGAACTAAAAGACATTGAAGTTTTTTCAGGTGATGATGGCGTTTCTCAATTAGCTCAATTAAAATGTGATCGCATAGTCATGGCAATTATTGGGTTTGCAGCTCTTAACCCTTTAATCACGGCAATCAAAGCTGGCCAAAAAATAGCCATGGCGAATAAAGAAACGATTGTTGCTTTAGGTGATTTAGTTATAGATATGGTTGAAGAATATGGGGCTGAATTATTACCTGTAGATAGTGAACCATCTGCAGTTTGGCAATGTTTAGCAAATAATTCTAATCCCATAAATAAGGTTTTTTTGACAGCTTCTGGCGGACCGTTTAAAGATGTTCCAAAATCTAAATTTCCTGAAATAACAGTTGCAGATGCTTTAAATCATCCCGTTTGGGCAATGGGTAATAAAATTACAATTGATTCTGCCACTATGATGAATAAAGGTTTAGAGATGATCGAAATATCACATCTCTTTCAAATTGAACCCGAACAAATAGAAATTGTGGTTCATCCTGAAAGTATCATCCATTCTATGGTAGAATTTAATGATGGTGCGGTTATTGCTCAAATGGGCATTCCAGATATGGAATTACCAATTCAATATGCGATAACATTTGATAAACGATTACCTATGCCAGATAAACCAAAATTAAATTTTTCAAAATTGTCACAAATTACTTTTTTTGAACCGGATTTTGAAAAATTCTTATCTTTAAAATTAGCATATTATGCCAAGAGAGAAGCAGGAGCTATGCCAGCTGTTTTAAATGCAGCTGATGAAATTGCTGTAGCTGCTTTTATGCAAGAAAAAGTTCGTTTTGATCAAATACCTTTGATTATTGAGGTAGTTCTCAATAATTTTGTAAATCATCCCTTGAAGAACGCTCGCAGTATTGATGATATTCTAGCAGCAGATTTATGGGCAAGAGAAGAAACAGAACATCTAGTTCAAAAATTTAATTAAAAAGAATATAATATTGGGATTAATTTAATTCTCAATTTCTAAGTAGGTTTCTATGAGTATTTTAGGAATAATTGTCGGTTTAATTATTATCGGTTTAATGATGTTAGTGCATGAATCAGGTCACTTTATTGCAGGTCGTTTGCTAAAATTCAAAATTTTAGAATTTCAGATCTTTATGGGACCTAGATTATTCACTACTGAAAAAGATGGAATCAAATATAGTTTTCGTCTCCTACCTATTGGTGCGGCAGTACAATTTGCTGGCGAACAGATGGACGATGAAGATGAAGATGAAGATGAGTCATATGATTCCAATGATCCAGGTTTGTTTTTTAATAGACCACGTTGGGCAAGAGCTATCGTTGTCATGTGTGGGCCTTTAGCTAATTTCATTACTGCTTTTTTGGCTTTTATCATCATGTTTTCTGCTTTTGGAGTATCGGTTCCCAAATTAGCACAACCAATCAAAGATACCTTAGCTTATAACACAGAGATTGAAGCGGGGGATCGATTGATTTCTTTTAATAATAAACGAATTAGAACAGCTACTGATTTATCTATGGCAGAAGCTTTTATCGATCCATCTCAAACGATTCATATCGTTATTGAAAAACCAGATAAAACAAAAAAAGAAATAAGTTTAGAACCTCAAACTGTAGAGCAATATCGTTTAGGCATTGTTCAAAATTCTGAAAATAATACAATTATAGAGGTAGATTCTGAATCAAATGGGGGCAATCCCGTATTAAAAGAAAATGATCAGATAATCTCTTTGAACGGCATAGATTTTACTGATTCAGATGTAATCTCTGCCGAAATAAATAGAGTTCAAAACAATACATTAACTGTTGAGGTTAAGCGAGATGGTGAATTGCTCGAGTTAACCATGAAACCAACCCTCTATCATGATCGATTAGATTTTGGACTTTATTTTACAGCAGGTGAAGGTTTTTCTGATATTTTATATCAATCAATTAATTACCCTATATCGATTATTAAATCGACTTTTGAAGGCTTCGGTATGATTTTTCAAGGCAAAGTTAAATTCTCAGAAAGTGTTACTGGCCCGATAGGAATTGTTAATATGTTTAGTGAAGCTGTTACGGACAGTTCAAATATAAGCCAAATGATCTATCAATTATTATTTTATTTTGGCATGATTTCAGTTGCCATTGGATTTACTAATCTATTACCAATACCACCTTTAGATGGGCATCATTTGTTGATTTTAGCGATTGAAGGAATTCGCCGTAAAGATCTATCAGAGAAATTTAAACAAGTTGTCTCTGCAGTTGGCATGATTTTAATTTTAGGATTAGCTGTATTAATTGTATATTTCGATTTGATGCGAATCTTTTAGAGTAAGGTTCTTTGGAGAGTAAATATGGAAAAACATAAGAGTAAAGGACTAATGGTACGTGATGTTCAAGTTGGTGGAGACGCTCCAATTGTCGTTCAATCTATGAACAACACAGATACAAGAGATGTTCAAGCTACCTTAAAACAAATTGATCAATTGGCAGAAGCTGGTTGTGAAATAACAAGGGTTGCCATTCCAGATAAGGCAGCGGCTCTTGCTTTAAGAGAAATTGTTAAATATTCTCCTATTCCAGTTATTGCAGATATCCATTTTCAAGCAGAATTAGCGATTTTAGCGCTTGAAAACAATGCAGATGGTATACGCATCAATCCAGGTAATATTGGTTCTAAAGATAAAGTAAAGGCTATAGCAGAATTAGCCAAAGAAAAACATATTCCAATACGAGTGGGTGTTAATTCAGGCTCATTAGATCCTGTCATTAGAGATTCTATGGGTGGTGTTAATGCAAATTCAATGGTGGCTTCTGCATTAAAATATTGTTCTATTTTAGAACAATTTGATTTTACAGATATTTGTGTTTCTATCAAATCATCGGACGCCATGCTCACAATAGAAGCTTATCGTTTACTGGCTCAAAAAGTCGATTACCCTTTGCATATTGGTATTACTGAAGCTGGAACACCAACTGAAGGTATTATCCGTTCTGCAGTAGGTATTGGTACATTGTTAGCAGAAGGTATAGGGGATACGATTCGTGTTTCTTTAACAGCTGATCCTGTATTAGAAGTAGATACGGCTTATCGTATTTTAAAATCTTTAAATTTACGTTCAAAAGGACCTTTATTAATTGCTTGCCCAACTTGTGGAAGAACAGAGGTCAATTTACAAGAATTGGCAGAAGAAGTAGAAATTTTACTAGAAAAAATTGAAGAACCAATTAAAGTTGCTGTTATGGGTTGTCCAGTTAATGGACCTGGTGAAGCCAAAGATGCTGATGTAGGTATTGCAGGTGGTAAAGATTTATATTTGATTTTTAGAAATGGTAAAATCATTAAAAAAGTAAAACAAGAAAATGCCTTAAAAGAATTAATGAATGAAGTAGATATTGTAAGAAAAGAATATAGAATGAAGGCTAATTTTGAATCATAGTTTAACAGAAGTTTTTTCTTATTTAAAAATTAAGTGGCAAGAGAAAGATCAGATTAATTTTACAAATCACACTCTTTTATCTAATCAAAATATTACAGATTTAAATGAAATTGCGGTTGAGGGCATGCGATGTTCTGTTAATGGAGAGTTATCTATAACAGTACAAACTAATCAATTATTGAGTCCTAAACAATTAATATTGATAGAAGAGAAATTTGAGAATCTTTTTGGCATTCCAGAAGTTATCATTAAACAACTTACTGTAAAAGAAATAGATAATGAGGAAAAGATAGCTTTTTTAAACGATGTCGAGTCATGGATTATTAAACATGCCAAAAATTATCAGAGTCTAGAGGCCAGTTTATTTGCAAAGGGAAAAGCCAAAGTTGAAGACGATGTCTTAATTTGGCAAATGCAATGCAATCATTATGATTTGATTTCTCAAAATACGGAACATTGGTTAAATCAATTTTGGTTTAAATTTGGTTGTTTTCCCTGTGAAATTGTTTTGCAAGCTATTAATGAACAATCTGATGATGAATTAATAGAAAATACTGAAAAATTATTTTCTGAAGCCAATTCTTTATCTAGCGAATTATATCAACAAAAATTAAAAGCTATTAAAAAAATTGAAAATCAACAAAAAAATAATTCAAATAATTTAAATAATTCAAACAAAAATTATCAGACAAAATATCGTAAAAAATCCCGTGTTTCTGAAAATGTATTATGGGGCAGAACAGGTCCAGAAATTCCCTTAATAAAGCTATCAGATATTAATCATGAAACTGATCGTGCTCTATTTGAAGGACAAGTATTTATATTTGAAACCAAAATAACAAAAAATAATAGACTTTTAGTAAAATTTGCTATAACTGATTTAACAACATCAATTTCCTGTACGATATTTGCAGATCCAGAAGAAAAAGCAGAATTAACTAAAATTATTAAAAATAATTATTTAAAAGTTACAGCCGATGTTTATTATGATGATCGCTATGCAAAAGATTTTGTAGCGAGAGTCACCTGTATTGAATCAGCCATTAAACCGCAGGGCAGATCAGATGAATCAGAGGAAAAGAGAGTTGAGCTGCACATTCACTCTAAATTATCTGCAAAAGATGGTACCATCAATCCTGAAGATATCGTAAAAACAGCTTCTAAATTTGGGCATCCAGCAGTTGCGATTACTGATCATGGTGTTGTTCAGGCTTTTCCTGATATTGCGGCCATGGCAGATCGCCTAGCATCAGAAGGAAATCCAATCAAAATAATCTATGGTGTAGAAGGTTATCTTTTAGACGATGGTTTTGATTGCTTTGCTTATCAAATTGAAAATGTTCCATTAAATACGGATTTTATTGTTTTTCAATTAGATCGATTGGGTGATGATCCCCAAAAAGATAAAATTAAAGCTATTTCTGCTTTGAAATTTAAATATATCAATGATAATCAGACAGAATGTGAAAATAAGTCAGATGATAATCAAATCAATCCAAATACAGATTTGCCAGAAGACACACAAGCTTCTAAAAAAGTTTCAGAAAATTTGAATTTTAATGATTATGAAATGGTTGGTTTCTTTTATGAAGAAACAAAAACTGATGAAACATTTAGCATTGATACGATAAAGGCTTTTGCGGAATTTTGCGATGAATTGCCAATGATAGCAGATGATTCACTTTTACAGTTAAATTTTTTACGTTATGCAGGTTTTAAAGTAAAAGAAAATGATCCAAGAATAAAATTCAATCCACCTTTAATTGAGTTAGCAAAAATGCAAAGAGCTATTGAAGCTCAAACAAAAGAATCTATACAAGATTTTCCAATTAATTTTTCTGAACATTTGATTAATCAGATTAATATGCCAGAAGAAACTTATTTATTCCTTAAAAATTCTGCAGGAAGATTTATTTTCTTATTACAATTAGCTGGGATAAATGAATTATCAGAATTAAATACTAAATTTACAGATTATAAAACTTTTGAACAATTGAAACAGAAAAGGAAAAAAACAAATCATATTTTATTATTGTCTAAGGATCCATTAGGCTTATATAATCTATATCGTTTATGTTCTACTGCACATTTGAATTATTTTTATTATTCACCAAGAATTCCACGATCTGTCTTAACTTATTATGGGATAGGAATAGTAAAAGGAATGGCTTGCGTCGATGGAGAAATATTTCAAAACGTACTTCGAATTTTCAATGAAAATGATGGTGATTATGAAAAGTCTAAATCTCATTTAAAAGACACAACATTATTAAGAAAAGTTGAGCAATATGATTTTCTTGAAGTTCAGCCATTAACAAATAATGCTTTCTTATTAAGAAAAGAAGATAATGCGGTTAAAAATAAAGAGGATTTACAAAATTTAAATCGTTTGATTATTGAATTAGGCAAAATAGTTAATAAGCCCGTTTGTGCAACTGGTGATGTCCATTTTCTTAACCCTGAAGATGATATTTATCGTAAAATATTAATGACAAATATGAATTTTGACGATATGGAAGAAATGGCAGATCTGTATTTTAGAACAACAGATGAAATGATAAAGGAATTCTCTTATTTGGATCAGGATGTTGTGCATCAAATAGTAATTGAGAATCCCCAAAAGATTGCGAATGCGGTTGAAGATCATATTAGGCCGTTTCCTGAAGGTTCTTTTCCACCCATTATTAAATCTGCAGATCATGATATTCAAGAACTGACCATGAACAGAGCTCAAGAAATATATGGTTATCAAAATCGTTTGCCCGAAATAGTTGAAGCAAGAATTAAGAGAGAATTAGATTCTATTATTAATAATGGTTTTTCAATCATGTATTATATTGCGCATTCTGTGGTTAAAAAATCCAATGATGATGGTTTTATTGTTGGTTCAAGAGGTTCTGTTGGATCTTCTTTAGTAGCAACATTATGCGGTATTACCGAGGTTAATCCTTTGCAACCACACTATATCTGTCCCAATTGTAAATATTCTGAATTTGATAATAGTGGAGACTATGGATCAGGATTCGATTTACCAGAAAAAAAATGTCCTAAATGTGGTACGCTTTTCATTCGTGAAGGCCAAGATATCCCATTTGAGACCTTTTTAGGATTTTATGGTGACAAACAGCCTGATATTGATTTAAATTTCTCTGGTTTTTATCAACCTAAAGCGCATCAATTTATCGAAGAAATGTTTGGCGAGAAACAAACTTTTAGAGCAGGTACAATCAGCAGTTATGCTGAAAAAAACTCAGCTGGCATGGTATTGAATTATTTTGAAGAAAATGAAAGACCCGTGAGTCAAACAGAAGTCACAAGGTTGGCACAAGGATTACAAGGAGTCAAAGTAACTACAGGGCAACATCCAGGAGGCATGGTTGTTATTCCAAAAGAAAGAGATATTTTTGATTTTACGCCTATTCAATATCCTGCAAATAAAAAAGAATCGGGTGTTATTACCACACATTTTGATTTCAATTCCTTACATGACACAATTCTTAAATTAGATATTTTAGGCCATGATGACCCTTCTATGCTTAAAATGTTAGGTGATACCACTGGTATTGATGTAACAAAAATACCTATCCCTGACGAAAAAGTCATGTCTCTCTTTCATAGCACTGAAGCCTTAGGTATTCCTGATGAAGAATCTACCATTAAATCAGCAACCATTGGCTTACCTGAACTTGGTACATTCTTGGTTCGCAGTATGATTGCCGAGACAAAACCAAAACAATTTTACGATTTAGTTCAAATTTCAGGGTTGTCACATGGTACAGATGTCTGGTCTGGAAATGCACAAGATTTAATTCGTGATGGTATTTGTACGATTAATGATGTTATTGGTTGTCGAGATAGTATTATGACTTTTTTAATTTATCGAGGTTTACCCAATAAAGATGCTTTTGATATTATGGAAAAAGTTCGTAAAGGTAAAGGACTCAGTCAAGAACATGAAGATTTAATGCGTAAACACGATGTACCCGAATGGTATATTAATAGTTGTAAGAAAATTAAATATATGTTTCCAAAAGCGCATGCTGTAGCTTATTTAATTTCTGCTTTACGTATCGCTTGGTTTAAAGTTTATTATCCAGAAGCTTATTATTGTGCTTTTTTTACCATTAGAGCAACTGAATTTGCTAGTGATGAATTATGTCTGCCTGCTTATCAAATAAAACAAAAACGTGCAGATCAGAAAAAAAATTGGAACAATCTTACACCACAACAACAAAAACGCTTTTTTTATTTAGAATTAGTAGAAGAAATGCAAGCCAGAAATATTGATTTTCTGCCTTTTGATTTAGATCAATGTCGTGCAACTGAATTTTATTCTCCTAAAAAAGGTCAAATTAGACCAGCTTTAAATTCTATTCCGAATATTAGTGATGCTTTGGCTAAACAAATTGTAGAGGCTAGAAAGTCTGGCGGAGAGTTCAAAACACAAGAAGAATTATCTACAAGAGCACAATTAGGGCCTGCTGCAATGGAAGCTCTTGCTTCTACTGGTATTTTAAAGGATATGCCTGAATCAGCACAAATTGATTTATTTTCATTTTTATAATGTATGATTAAAGAGATGAATTCTGTAATCAGTAAAAAATATATCATTGTAACTTTATTAGATGCCACAATTGCATTTGATAATTATTATACTTATTTACCTTTACAAGATGAGACATGTTATATAGGTCAAATCGTAGAGGTTCCTTTTGGCCGTGGAAATTCACCTAGAAATGCTGTAATAGTAGGTGAGTCGGATACTTGTTCTTTTTCAAATATAAAAACAATTAATCGTAACATCTCCAAAACTGCAATTTATTTGCCAGATCAAATTGATTTAGCAAAAGAAATGAAACGTCGATATTTTTGCACATTAGGAAAAGCATTTAAAACGATTAGCCCACCAACCATATTAAAAGTTGGCAATAAAGCGATGAAGGCTTGTGGTTTAATAGATAAAAAATTAGCTACTGACATGTTAAATGAAGATGCCTTTACCAGTTTACAACAACAAAGAGCTGTCGAAATGTTATTGCAAGTCGATTTTACTTTTGTACAAGAAATTGTTCAAGCTTGTCAGGTGTCGTCCGGGGTATTAAAAACTTTAGAAAAGAAAGGCTTAATTAATTTTTTTAATGCAAAGATAGATCGCCAAGAAGAATCTTTTGATATTTGGCATGAAAAATCTGTTGAAAATCTTAATCAAGATCAAATTAAAGCCCTTGATGGTATTTTAGATATTAAGGCCTCTCAAAATAATTTGAAAGAAGCTTTATTATTTGGTGTGACAGGTTCAGGGAAAACGGAAGTTTATTTACGTTTAGCCCAAAAAATAATTGAACAAAACAAAACCGTCATTATTCTAGTACCAGAAATATCACTGACGCCATTAATGATCAGTCGCTTCATTAATCAATTTAGCGATAAAGTTGCTATATGGCATAGTCGTTTGACCATTACTCAAAGATTTGAACAATGGAAAAAAATTATTAATGGAGAAAAAAGTATTGTAGTTGGTGCAAGATCTGCAATTTTTTCACCATTGCAGAATATCGGCTTAATTATTATTGATGAAGAACAAGAAAACTCTTATATATCAGAGAGTAATCCTAAATATCGCGCCCATGACATAGCTAGAATTAGAGCAATACAACATGATGCCATTTTAGTATTAGGTTCAGCAACACCTTCAATTGAAACCTTTCATAGACAAAAAGAAAACAAAAATCAAATGTTTATTTTACCCCAAAGGGCAAAACAAGCTCCTTTACCGAGTGTAGAATTAATTTCAATGAAAAACGAAATTTTAAGAACGGATTTTGATGGAGTTTTCAGTCAGCATTTAATTGACAGCTTATCAGAAACATTTAAACAAAACGGACAAGCTATGCTTTTTTTAAATCGAAGAGGCTTTTCGTCCGCTCTACAATGCATAGACTGTGGTGAAGTGGTCAAATGTCCGAATTGTGAAATTCCGTTGACTAGACATAATAATCAGTATAACTCAAACAATAAGCGTCTGATTTGTCATTATTGCGGACATATTGAGCCTGTCATTACAACTTGCCCTGCCTGTCATGGTGAACATTTAATATCATATGGTATTGGTACACAACAGGTAGAGAAAGCTTTTTATCAACATTTTCCTGATAAAAAAGCAATTCGTATGGATTTTGATACGGTGGTGGGAAATAATTCTCATTTAAAGATATTAACTGATTTTCGAGAGAAAAAAGCTAATTGTTTAATAGGAACTCAAATGATAGCTAAAGGGCATGATTTTCCAGATGTGCAAACGGTTGGTATCTTATCTGTTGATTCTCTTTTAAATACAGGTAATTACAATGCAGAAGAAAGAGCTTTTCAATTAATTACTCAAGCAGCTGGTAGATCCGGTCGATCTGATAAACAAGGAAATGTTATCATCCAAGGATTTGACTTAGAAAACTATGCTATACATTATGCAGCCAAACAAGATTACTTTAGTTTTTATGATGCTGAGATAGCTTTTCGTAAGAGGGCTGGGTTTCCTCCATTTCAGCATATTGGTGAAGTTATTGTACAAAGCATGAATGAAAAATTGGCAGAGAAAGAAATTCATATTATATATCAGAATTTTAATAATCTGATTCATCAAAATCAAAATATTTTCCATTCTGTTTCACTTTATGATTTAGCGCCTGCTCCAATATATCGTTTGAGAAAACGCTTTAGATATCGCATTATATTAAAATCAATACAAAAAGAAGATATTATAAAATTATTTCATTTTGAGAATAATCGTCAAAAGACGAAAGGTGTTTCTGTATCATTTGATATAAATCCTGATTATATGTTGTAATCTATCATGTTATAATTATATATAGATATATAATTTAATATTTTATTATTTATAATAAAAATATATTTAATACATTGGATAAAATTAATGAAGGAAGAGAAAAATGGCTTTAAGGAATATTGTAAAAATCGGAGATGCAGGGGACTTTGCATTACATAGTCAAGCAAGAGAAATTAAACGTTTTGATGATCGTTTAAAGACTTTAGCAGAAGATATGATAGAAACCATGCATAAGGGAAATGGCATTGGTTTGGCAGCTCCACAAGTTGGTATTTTAAAAAGAATTTTCGTAATGAATGTTATTCCTGAAGAAGGTAACTTTGTTATCATCAATCCAGAATTTTTGGATAAAAGTGGTGAAAATATTGATTATGAAGGTTGTTTATCATTGCCTGGAATGTATGGAAAAGTAAAAAGAAGTGATTATGTAAAAATAAGATATCAAGATTTAAATGGTGATACTCATGAAATGGAAGCCACTGACTTAAAAGCTAGATGCATTCAACATGAAAATGATCATTTAGATGGTATTATGTTTACTGAAAAAACAATCGGCAAATTAGTTCAAGAATCACAATTAATTGAAGGAAATTCAGATGAAATTTCCGATGAAGATTCTTAAATTAAATCATAATTAAAAAGAGATGTCATGGTGAAAAAAACAATAAAAGATTTTAAAATTATTTTTATGGGTACTCCTGATTTTGCAGTACCTGCTTTAAACGCTCTGTTTAATGCTAATTATCAGATCATAAATATTATTAGTCAGCCGAATCATGCAAAAGGCAGAAAGCAAATCATTTCAGATACACCTATAGCAAAATTCGCTAAATCAAAAAAATTAGATTTATTACAACCAGAATCAATAAATTCTACTGAAATGAAAGAATATTTATTACATTCAGAGGTTGATTTAATCATTACCGCCGCTTATGGACAAATTGTCAAAGAAGAAATTCTGTCAATTCCAAAGTTTGGTTGTATTAATTTACATGCTTCTTTATTACCTAAATATCGAGGCGCAGCTCCAATTAATGCTGCTGTAATTAATGGTGAAACAGAAACTGGTGTCACTATTATGCAAATGGATAAAGGCATGGATACTGGTGATATTTTATTTCAAAAATCTACTATGATAGACAAAAATGAAACTGCAGGCGAATTATTTGATCGATTAGCTTTATTAGCAGCGGATTCTTTAATAGATTTTTTGCCAGAATTTTTTGAAGGTAAATATACTCCTTTAAAACAAGATCCAGAGCTAGCTACTTATACGATGAAAATGGATCGAAATACGGGTGAAATTGATTGGCATAAAAGTGCAACTGAAATATTTAACTTAATTCGAGGAACACAGCCTTGGCCTGGTGCTTTTACTTATTTTGATCATAAACGATTAAAAGTGTTTTCGGCTGAGGTAATTGCTCAAGAAGAAAATACTTCTTCTTTTGAACCAGGTGAATTAATTAACTGTGAGGATGGTTTCACCGTGCAATGTGGCAAAGATACTTTACATATTTTAGAAATTCAATTTGCCTCAGGCAAGAAAATGGATTCAAAAATTTGTTCACATAATTATAATGAAAGACAAAAATTTGGGAGGTTAGAATAATAATGTATTTTTATCTTATGATTTTATGTTTTATTTTCAGTTTGATTGCTCAATCTTCTGTTAATAATACTTTTCAAAAATATAGTAAAATTCCTGCAAGGTCAGGCCTAACTGGCGAACAAGCGGCTAAGAAAATTATTCAAATGAATGATTTAGATGTACAAGTAGAAGGAGTGTCTGGTCAATTAACTGATCATTATGATCCAAGAAGTAATACTTTAAGACTTTCCGAAGCTACAAGATATAATAATTCGATTGCTGCAATAGGTGTTGCTGCACATGAAGCTGGACATGCCGTACAAGATGGAGTTAACTTTTTTCCAAATAAAATTAGAGCTGCTTTAGTTCCTGTAGCTAATTTGGGGTCAAAAGCGGGGCCATATTTAGCGTTAATAGGTATTTTTATCAATGCTTATGCTAATTCTAGCGATATTGGTATGTCTATCGCTTATGTTGGTGTAGCTTTATATTTCTTTGCTTTTTTATTTTATTTGGTCACCTTACCTGTTGAATTTGATGCTAGTCATCGTGCGATTGTTATCTTAAATTCAAGTGGCATGTTAAATGCTGAAGAATTAAAGGGAGCAAAGAAAGTTCTTCGATCAGCTGCGATGACATATGTTGCTGCAGCAGCAACAGCTTTTGTCTCCTTTTTAAGAATTTTTGCAATGGTCAATAATAATAAACGCAATAGATAATTATTAAATAGATGACACGAAAATATGATCATATAAGAGCAAATGCTATTGTTGCTTTAAATCAGATTCTTAATCAGGATAAATTTTCTAATGATGTTATTAATGATATCTTTAGCAAAAATAATTTTCCTGATTTAGATAAACGTTTTATGGTAGCTTTAATTTATGGCACATTAGAACAATTACCTATACTTGATTACTGGATCAATGAATTATCTCATATAGAATTTCAAAAGATTGATGATTTCGTATTGTTAATTCTAAGAATGTCATTTTGGCAAATTGAATTTTCGGAAAAAATACCTCCATCTGCAGCGATTAATGAAGCCGTTAAATTAACTAAATATTTTCATAAAAATCAATATTCTGGATATGTGAATGCTATTTTAAGAGAAAGTTTAAGAAATCCTATTAAGTTGCCTAAAAAGCGCGAACATTTGAAATATGGATTATCTGCTGAAATGTTTGGATTATATAAAAAGTGGTTCGGCGAAACAAAAGCAAAACACATATTAGAAAATTCTTCACCGAAAGATTTGACTGTTTTATTATTAGACAATAATTATAATGAATGGTTAAAAAGCTTAGAAGAAAAAGGTATTAAATATAAACCTGGTCATTTGATTCAAGATGCTTATCAAATAGTGGATTTTTCAGAAAATGTTTCAAAATTACCTGGTTTTGCAGAAGGAAAAATCTATATTCAGGATGAATCTTCTATGTTGCCAAGTAAAACAATACATTTGTTTAAAAACAGAGAAAATCAATCTATTAAAATGTTAGATGCTTGTGCGGGTTTAGGTGGTAAATCTATATCTTTTATCAATGAAGATCCAACCCTTGATATAACTGCTTTAGAACCTAATCAAAAACGCTTTAATGGACTTAATGAAAATATAAAACGCTTAAATTTAAAACAAATCGAAGCGAAGAACATAGATTTACAAACATTTTCTCTTCAAAATAAAGATGGCAATAAATTTGATTTTATTTTATTAGATGTGCCATGTAGCGGTTTAGGAATAATTAGACATAAACCAGAAATTAAGATTAAAATGAATTATCAAAAAATTCAAGAATTTCCTAAATTACAATTTGAATTGTTGCAAGAAGCTGCTAAATTAGTAAATGAAAATGGCATCTTATGTTATAGCACTTGTACTATTAATCCAGATGAAAATCAAAATTTAATTCAAAAATTTTTAGAAACGAAATCTGGCAAACAGTTTATGAAATTAAATATGGAAAAACTTTTGCCTTATATTAAAGAAGAAGGACGCCCTATTTTAAAAGAATATATTTTCGACTCAGATATTCAGATTTATCCAAGTCATTATAATTTAGATGGATTTTATATTTCTTGTTTGAAAAAGAGATAATATATTTTTATTGATTAGTTAAGAAGGATTATTAATGATAAATAAACACAAAGATTTAAAAAAGATATTTTATGACTATGATCGTACGGCATTGACTGTATTATCCCAAAAATATAATTGGCCAAGATTTCGTATTGATCAGCTTTTAGAATGGCAAGAAAAAAACATTGTATCCGTAGATGAAATGACGAATATATCTAAACAGATAAGAGAACAATTGCAAAAAGAAATGATTTGGCCTCCTTTAGAAATAGTTCAAATCGAAACCTCTAAAAAAGAACCTGTGAAAAAATATTTATTCAAATTACAAGATGGTAATTTAATAGAAACGGTTTCTATGCATTATTCATATGGTCATTCTGTATGTCTTTCAACACAAGTAGGCTGCCGAATGGGTTGTCATTTTTGTGCTTCTGCGAAACTCGGTTTAAATCGAAATCTCACGGCAGGCGAGATGTTAGCTCAAATTGCTTTAATCGCACATGAAGAAAAAAGTAGGATTAGCCATGTCGTTTTAATGGGCATTGGAGAAGCTTTAGATAATTATGAAGAAAGTATTTTATTTTTAAATAGATTACGTTCGAAAGATGGTATTACAATAAGTTTAAGAAATGTAACTTTGTCTACATGTGGATTAGTCCCTCAAATAAAAAAATTAGCTCATGAATCTTTACCAATTACGCTTGCCATCTCTTTGCATTCTGCTAATCAAGAAGTTCGTAATACATTAATGCCCATAGCTAAACATTATCCCATTAAAGATATTATTTCAGCGGCAGATTATTATTTTGAAAAAACAGGCAGACGTGTAACCTATGAATATACTTTATTTAAAGATATAAACGATATGCCAGAAGAAGCAGAAAAATTAGCAAACCTTTTAAAACATAAAAATGTTCATGTCAATCTAATACCTGCTAATGAAATTCCAGACTCGGATTGGACAAAGCTTGATATGAAAAATATTAATCAATTTCAAGAAATTTTATTAAAACATCATATCAATTCCACGATACGTCATTCTGCGGGTCAAGATATTACAGCAGCTTGTGGACAATTAAGAAGGCAAAATGCTTAATAAATATTAGTATTCTTGCCTCTAGTAAGCCTTTATTATAAAATAAAGCTCTCTGATTACGTATTATAATCTGGATTATAATATATTAGATAAATAAGAACATTAAAAAACATTTTTAATGTAGATTGTTTTTTATTAAGAAGATGATGAAAGAGCCTGAAAATGTCAAAAGATTATAAATTTGCCGCTTTATCACATGTTGGTTTGGTCCGTGAAGGAAATGAAGATAATTATGGCTTCATTGAATTTGATCATAAATTTCCTTTTGTAGCGATAGTTGCAGATGGAATGGGTGGCCATTTAAATGGTGAGTTAGCAAGTAAAATCGCAGTCGAATTTGTACAAAAACAATTGCGCAAAGAGTTGCCGATGGATAATAGCTCAGAAAACGTCTTGAACATTATCAATGATGTTATACAGAAGGCGAATATTAAAGTATATTTAAATTCTTTGCAAAGTCCTAAAAATAGGGGCATGGGCACAACTTTAACGATAGCTGCATTTTATGAAGATAGTGTATATATTGGACATATTGGCGATTCAAGATGTTTTTTACTACGTAATCGATATTTAGAACTTTTAACAAAAGATCATACGGTAGTGGAAGAAATGGTTGAAGCCGGTACAATCACCCTTGCTGAAACTTATACACATCCACAAAGACATGTTTTAACTCAAGCTTTAGGTTCTCCAGAATATTTACAACCAGATTTATTAAGCATCGATTTGAAGAAAAAAGATCGTTTTCTTTTATGCAGTGATGGTATGCATGGCTATGTTGAAGAGATTCAAATCGAAAACAGCTTGTTACAAATCAATGAACCAGAAAAAATATGTCAAGATTTAGTCAATAAAGCCTTAGAAAAAGGCGGCAAGGACAATATCACTGTTCTCAATATAATATTTGATTAATATTGTCCAGGAGGAATTAATGCAAACAAATCGTCAACAATTATCGCCAGATACTGTGTTAGGTAATCGCTATCGGGTAATAAGGCCTTTGGGTCAAGGCGGTATGGCTCATGTTTATTTAGCTGAAGATACAGAAACAGGTAATTACGTTGCCTTAAAAATTATGCGTGATGAATTATCAGATGATCCTGAATTTATTCGGAGATTTGCAACTGAAGCTAGAGCTGCGGCGAGTCTTGATCATCCCAATATCGTTGCTGTTTTAGATTATGGTCAAGATGGTCAAATTCGTTATATTGTTCAAGAATATGTTAAAGGTAAAACATTAAAAGAATTAATTCAAGAACAAGGCGCTTTAGATTATCGTTTAGCAGTACCATTGATGATTCAAATAGGTTTAGCTCTTGAACATGCACATAAAAGAGGCGTTATCCATCGAGATATTAAACCACAAAACGTCATGATTACTTCTGATATGGTAGCCAAAGTAACCGATTTTGGTATAGCAAGAACAACAAATGCTAATACCATTACATTAACGGGTGGCATTGCCTTTGGGTCGGTTCATTATTTTTCTCCAGAGCAGGCTAGGGGCGGATATGTGACAGAGAGATCTGATATTTATTCACTTGGTATTGTTCTTTATGAAGCATTAACAGGTGAACTACCATTCGATGGGGATTCTTCTGTTGCTGTAGCTATAAAACAATTGCAGGAAATGCCAGATCCTCCAAGTAAATATATTAGTTCTTTGCCGAAGGCATTAGATGATATCGTTTTTAAAACAATTCAAAAGAGCCCTGCCAATCGCTATGGATCAGCTAGTGAATTTGTTCAAGAATTAGATGCCTTTATGAAAAACCCCAATGGGCATTATGGTATTATCAATAATAGTAATCAGTCAATAACAACATCTTCTGCATTAGGTGCTCAAAATCAAAGTTCTACCAATTATGATAAAATTTATGAAGTAGAAAATTCAATTAATAAAAGCAAACGCTCTAAAGTTCGAGATACAACATTTTCAATTATTATTGTTATTCTAGCCTTGGCCTTATTAATAGCAGGTTTTGCCTATCTTTATAATCGTTTTATAAATAATGACAAAGAGGAAAATATCGTTTTTGCTCTAGAAGATTATAGGGGCAGAGATATAGAAAATGTAACAGATGAATTAATAAAAAAATACGGCTTAGAATTAAATACAGATATTATTGTTGAATGGGAAAATAATGATGTTGAAACTGGAAATATATTTGATCAAAATCCTGAAGCACAATATAAATTTACAAAAGGTAAGGATAAATTGACTTTCAAAGTTTCAGCTGGAACAGAGACTAATACAGTACCCAATGTCTATAATATGACGCGTAAAGAGGCAGAGCAAACTTTATTAGATGCAGGTTATAACGTTGTTATTATGGAAGAAAATTCCTCGGATATTGATCCTGATCATGTCATTAGAACCGTTCCAATGGCAGGTAATACATTGCCATTAGAAGAAAAAGTTTATGTTTATATTGCTTCTGCTATTAGCACCACTGACACGAATGTAATGGTACCAGACATCGTTGGTTATAAATGGGGGGATGCCTTATCATTATTAAATCAAGCTGGATTAAAGATTGGTGCGGCTTCTCCGATAGGCACAAGTGTTGCGGAAACAGATCGTATTATAATTATTCAAACTCCTGTAGAATTTTCTGAAGTAAAGTCTGGTTCTTCTGTTTCAGTTACTTATGGTAATGCACAAGAATATTCAGATTATATGAATCCAACTGAATCAACTACAAAAGCTAATGTAAACATGCCTAATCTGGTTGGTACAACTTGGGATCAGGCCTTAAATCAAATGCAAAGTTGGGGTTCTGCGTCACCTAGTCAGATAAGCGTACAGTATATTAGTGAAGAATCACGCAGTCAGGCTTATCATCAAACCAATCCTCAAGATTGTTATATTTTAGAACAATCTATTTCGGCAGGAAGCCAATTAGATAGCTCAATGGAATTAGTTTGTGTTCTTGGTACATATCAGGATTATCTAAATATGACTACACCAACGACGACTCCGACTACTGCTCCGACGAATGCAGACATTGATCCAAATACTTCGAATGCTAATTAAGTAATGATCGTATAAGAGAAAGAGAATCATGCAAAAACCAAGGAACAATCAAGCAATTATTTTAAAAGGTGTTGGTGGTCAATACCTTTTACATCGTTACGACCCCTTCTTTAAAGAAATTGCTGTTCCAAGGGGTATTTTCCGAAAAAAAGAAGAAACGCCTTTACCTGGAGATTTGATTGAATATTCTGCTTCTGGTGATCCAGATATACCTTATGTAATCGACAAAATTTTACCACGTAAAAATCAATTGATTAGACCACCCATGGCTAATTTAGATATTCTATTGATTACTGTATCCTTAGATTTGCCTAAAGCTGATTATTTTTTGATTGACCGTTTATTGTCTTATGCTGTTTTATCCAAGATTAAGCCGTTTTTAATTTTTACTAAATATGATTTAATTTCAAATCAAGAGATAGATAATAAAAATAGTCTCTCAGAATTAATGGCAAATTATACACCAACAAATTTTCCTGTTTTTGTTCTCGGAAATGATCATGATGATGATTTGAAAAAATTACAAACAAAAATAAAAAACCAAGTTGTCGCATTTGCCGGACAAAGTGGAGTCGGAAAATCAACATTGATTAATCGTTTATTTGATAAAAACATCATGTTAACTGATAATTTATCTGAAAAAGCGGGTAGGGGAAAACAAACAACAAGACATATTGAACTTTTTCCCTATTGCAATAGTTATTTGGCGGATACACCAGGTTTTCAGGCTATTTCATTGGCAGATATGAATTTGGATCCGCAGGTGTTTGCAAATTCATACCCTGAATTAAATGAACTTTCAAAAGATTGTCAATTTAACAATTGTACGCATAGACATGAACCTAAATGTGCAGTATTGGCTGCTGATTCCAAAAAAATTCATCCAGACCGATTAAAGAGATATAATTTACTCAGAAAAGAAATAGAAGCAGGAAATAGAAAGTATTGAGGTAAAGAATGTTAAATAAAGATCAAGGTATTAAGATTTGTCCAAGTGTTTTAGCGGCTGATTTTTCTAAGCTAGCAGAGGAAATGAAAACCATCACCAATTCAGATTGGCTGCATTTTGATGTCATGGATGGTCATTATGTTCCTAATATTTCATTTGGTCCTCTAGTGGCAGAAGCACTCAAACCACATACAGATTTATTATTAGATGTTCATTTAATGATTTCAAATCCTGATCTTTATATTGAGTCATTTGCTAAAGCTGGTGCAGATAATATCACCATTCATCAAGAAGTGGCTGTACACGGACTTCGAACCATTCAAAAGATTAAAGAATTAGGTTGCTCCGCTGGTATTGCAATTAATCCAGGCACATCAATAGAAACATTGGAAGAGTATTTACCTTATGTTGATTTAATTTTAATTATGACAGTTAATCCTGGTTTTGGTGGACAATCTTATATCCCATCCATGGATAAAAAAATTCTAAGAACAAGAAAAATGATTGACCAATCTGATTATGATATCTTTTTAGAAATTGACGGTGGTATTTCTAGTGAAAATATTGAACGCCTCGCGGAGAAGGGTGCAAATGCTTTTGTAGCTGGCAGTGCCATTTTTTCAAAGGCTGATCGTAAGGCAGAAATATCTTTAATGCGCGAGTTAGCAGAAAGGGGATATCAAGTATAGAGATGGAAAAAATGAACGAAAACAATGACCTTAATAAAAATATCAGAACCTGGTCATTATTTTCAGGTTTAAAAGATGAAGATTATCTTGTTTTAGAAAAATATGTTAAAGTAATTGATTTTGACAAAGATGAAGTTGTTTTTCGTCCAAATGATCCTGCTGATGTTATGTATTACATGGTCTCTGGAACAATAAAAATTTCTAAATTAATGCCAGATGGTAAAGCACAGATTTTATACATTTATAATGCCGATGATTTTGTAGGTGGGTTAAATATTTTATCTGGAGATCATTATTTATATTTAGGTGAAACTTTAGAAGCTTCAAAAATAGGTTATATCCCTAAAAAGATATTTTCGAAATATGTATTAACGAATACACAAAGTTTACATAGTTTTATTGAGAAATCTTATGATCGAATTCGTTGGGCCGAAGAGCTTATTTCTCGTTTATCTTCATCTAATGCAGAAATCAAGGTTGCTGGACTTCTAATCAGTTTAATTGATTCTTATGGTAATAAAAAAGGTGATGATATCTATTTAAATCTTGCAATCACCAGAGAAGAAATGGGTAGTTATGCTGGTTTAACAAGAGAAACGATGACTAGAAAATTAAATGAATTCAAAAAGAGAGGAATTATAGATTTTCGTGGTAATAATATTATTATTATCAAAGATTTAAAAGCCTTACGTAGTATTATTTATCTTGTTTAAATCATTATTAAATTAAGATTTATTCCTTTTCTTCTGTTTCTTTAGAGTCAATAAAATCTGACTTCCGATATGTATTTAAAGGATTTTTTTCAACGGCTTCATGTAACATATCTTCATTAATATGTGTATATATTTCTGTGGTTGAAACACTGCTATGCCCAAGAATTTGTTGCAAACTTCTAATATCAACCTGTCCATATTGATACATAAGAGTTGCAGCTGTATGGCGTAATTTATGTACAGAATACTTTCTTGTATCGATTCCTGCTTTTTCTAAATATTTTTTTACCATATTTTGCACAGCTCTTTGTGAAATTCGGCGACGATTTCTACTGATAAAAAGTGCATCTTGAGATTCTTTGTCTGATAATTTTGGTTTGATACGATGTGGTAAATAATCATTTATGGCTTGCACACAAATTTGATTTAAATAAATGGTTCTTTCTTTTCCGCCTTTACCTATGACTGTTAAGGTATCCTCTTTAATGTCAGATATATCAATATTGCATAATTCTGTTAAACGCATACCGCAATTTAAAAATAGAGTTAATATGCAATAATCTCTCTGAGCAAATGGGTCATCAGAATTAACTGCTTCAGATAATACCGAAATACTTTCATCGACCGATAAATATTTTGGTAATGTTTTTTTTAGCTTAGGTGATTCCAATTCCGCCGCAGGATTAGAATCAATAACTTTTGCTTTGGTATGTAGAAAATTAAAAAAACTTCTAAGAGCAGAAATCCGCCTAGAACGGGCAGCAGGGCCATTATCTCTTTCTTGACCTAACCAGGAGATAAAACGATACATTTCACTCAATTGGATGGATTTAAGAAATTCAAGATCAATGTCTTCAATTGAAATTTCATTAAAATCTTGGCCTTTAGCTAATCCTCTATATTGTTTTAGAAATCTAAAAAACAACTCAAGATCATATTCATATTCTTGAATGGTGCCGTCGGATCTCTCTTTAATTCCAGAAAAGTAACTGATAAATTCATCAAGCCAATAAAAACTATTTTTCATTTTTGCCTGCTTTCTGTGTATAATTATATGCTAAAATAGTAAAAACTTTAATTACAGGAGGTTTACAATCATGAATCGTAAATATAGAGTAGGGATTATTGGTGGAACAGGCTATGTTGGTCAAAGATTCATCACCCTTTTAGAAAATCATCCATGGTTCAAAGTAACTCATATTGCAGCTTCACCTAGATCTGCAGGTAAGAAATATGCAGATATTATGCAAAATCGTTGGAAAATTGACGAAACTATGCCTGAATCAGTAAAAGATATTGTAGTTGAAGATTCTGCTAACATAGAAAAATTTGCTAATGAAATAGATTTTGTTTTTTGTGCTGTAGATATGGAAAAAACAGCTTTAATTGAGTTAGAGGAATCTATAGCAAAATTAGAAATTCCTGTCATTTCGAATAATTCTGCTAATCGTTGGACAAAAGATGTTCCAATGGTTATCCCTGAAATAAATCATGATCATATCAAAGTGATAGATAGTCAGAAAAAACGTTTAGGAACTAAAGTTGGATTTATTGCTGTAAAACCAAATTGTTCTATTCAAAGTTATGTTCCAGCCTTAACACCTTTACAAAAATTTGGAATTAAAAAAGTTCTTGTAAGTACTTATCAAGCTGTATCTGGTGCAGGGAAGACCTTAACCGAATGGCCAGAGATTAGTGAGAATGTCATTCCGTATATTGGTGGTGAAGAAGAAAAATCTGAAAAAGAACCACTTAGAGTTTGGGGTAAATTAAATGACAATGCTGACGCCATCGAAATTGCAGAAGAACCGATTATTTCTGCTCAATGCTATCGTGTCCCCGTACAAGATGGTCATATGGCTTCTGTAGCTGTATCTTTTGAAGAAAAACCAAGTAAAGAAGAAATTATCGAAATATGGAATTCATTTAGAACTTATCCTGAAGAAAAAGAATTACCTTCAGCTCCAAGCCCATTTTTACAGTATCTAGAACAAGATGATCGCCCACAATCTAAATTAGATCGAATGTTTGGAAATGGATTTGGCGTATCTATTGGACGTTTAAGAGAAGATTCTATTTTTGATTATAAATTTGCTTGTTTATCTCATAATACAATTCGTGGCGCTGCAGGTGGAGCTATTCTAACGGCTGAATTATTGGTTAAGGAAGGGTATATTCCATTAAAGTAATAATGGCTTTATGTTAAGATAAAGTCAGATGTTATAAAAAAATAACTTAAAATAGATTAGCAAAATAATCATGATTAGAGGCTAATATGGTTACCATTAAAGATATTGCCAAAAGAGCTGGTGTCTCATATGCAACAGTTTCGAGAGCTTTAAATGATAAAAGTGATGTTAATTTAAAAACAAAAAAGAAGATTATTAAATTAGCAGAAGAAATGGGCTATCGCCCCAATGTGATTGCACAAAATCTTGTCAAACAAAGAACAAAGAATATTGCTTTGATTGTGCCAGATGTATCCAATCCATTCTTTGCAGACATTTCGCGTTCTATTACTGAGGAAGCAAGTAAATTTGGCTATGTGGTAACCATTAATAATACAGGCTGGGATCCTAAACGTGAGCATTACATGCTAGAGCATATGCAAAGTCAACAAGTTGCTGGCATTATTATTAAACCTTCCGCTTTTTATGAACCTGGAACTTTTGATTCAGTACGAGTTCCTTTAGTCGTTTTTTGGCATCCCAATAAAGATAAAACTGACTTTATTGAAATGGATCACTCGGTAGGGGCTGAATTAGCTACTCTGCATTTGATAGAAAGAGGGCATAAAAACATTGCTTATTTAGGTGGGGCAGGGACCTCACCAGCTAATCAATTAAGATTATTAGCTTATCAAAAGGCTTTACAAGAAAACAAAATGAATGTAAATCCTGAATTGATTAGTTATGGTGGTTTTGATTTAAATAGTGGATATAACAGAATAAAAGAAATGCTTGAACATGGTAAAGTTAAACCCGATGCTGCTTTTTGTGGAAATGATTATATCGCATTAGGAGTCTTACAATACTTATTAGAAAAAAAGATTTCTGTGCCTGAAGAATTTGGTGTTATGGGTTATGATGATATCTATTTTTCTTCTTTACCCATGATTAATTTATCAACAGTGGCTCAACCTCGTGATGAAATGGGAAAACTCGCTGTTGAACTCATTTTAGATCAGATAGAATTTCAAGATCATAAGGATCTTGAAAATAGTGCAATAGTACGTTCACCTTCAAGGATTCTTTTAAAACCAGAATTAAAAATTAGAGGAACCACTTAATAGTTTTCTAAAACAACATATTCTCTAACTACTTTAGTTTAAAAATATAACTGTATTTTTTTAGACAAAAATAATCCCTCGAAAGTTGAATTCTATTTGATCCAACTTTTGGGGCCTTTTTATGTTGATTTTAGCCTTTATTATTTTTCTGTTAGACTATAAAATCTAGGACAAAATAAAAAGGAGAAAAACCATGTCAAATAATACTTTTCTGATAAATTTTGATTTAGACAATACAATTGCAGGTTACACGGATCCTATTTATCCGCAAGCTTTAGAAAAGATCAAAGCCCTTAGCACTGCAGGCCATATTGTTACCATTAATTCGGGGAAACCTATTTTTTATCTGGTCGGTCTTTGCCGTCAAGCAAATTTGCAAGATATATGGTTAATTGGAGAAAGCGGAGCAGAAATATGCCATGGTATTGCTTTACCTTTAGATATGCCTTTCAAAAACTTGGTCAAAGAAGAATCCAAGTTGTACTTACAGACACTTAGAGAAGAAATACGACAAACTTTCGGCAATCGAATTTGGTTTGAACCCACTGTTATTGCTTTGAGTGTGTTTTTTGATAATGATCAAACACAAAGTGAATTAATGGAATTTTTTAATCGGAACAAATCCAAGTTTGAAAAATACAATATAAATGTCTTTCCAATGGTTGATTGTTTTGATTTGATGCCAGATAATATTGATAAGAGCACAGGTATTCGAACCTTACAAAAACATTTTTCCATTGCAGATTCAAACACCATTGCTATAGGCGACAGTTGGAACGATATTCCAATGTTTGACTATTGCCAACATTCGATTGTGATTGATTTTTCGGAATATCAATCCCAAAAAGACATTCATCATGTCGCAAATATAGATGAGGCCCTCCAAAAATTAGATGAAATTATTCAAAAAGGATAGAACGATACAAACAAAATTAAGCCGTTAGAAACTGAATGCGCTTTTCAGTGAATCGTACTACCATGCAAAATTAAAATGGTTAGAAAAACAAAAGCAATTTTGGAGGAATTCGAATGAAAATTCTTGTTATAAACGGATCTCCTAAAAAAGAAAATAGCAATACAATGAAATTGACCACCTCGTTTATAGAAGGCGCTGGATGGGAAAACGTTGAAATCATTCATATTGCAGATGCCGAAATTAAAGGATGCAGGGGATGTTTCGCTTGTTGGAATAAAACCCCAGGAAAATGCATTATCAATGATGATATGAATGAGATGATTGAAAAGTTAATTGTCGCCGATATCATTATTTGGTCTTTTCCTCTTTATTATTTTAATGTGCCAGGTATTCTTAAGAACTTTATTGACCGCCAACTTCCCATGGCTTTGCCGTTTATGATAGAGGGAAGCGAGAGTGGAGGTCATCCTTCGCGATATGATTTGTCACATCAAAAGCATATTCTCATTTCAACTTGTGGATTCTGGACAGCCGAAAAGAATTATGATTCTGTTATTCCAATGTTTGATCATTTTTGCGGCGAAGGTAATTACATCAAAATATTTTGCGGACAGGGCGAGCTATTTAAAATACCCGAATTACGAAATCGAACAGATGAATATTTAGAATATGTTCATAAGGCTGGGGCTGAATACGTTTCTGGTGGAATTTCTAAAAAAACACATTCTATGCTTACACAGCCACTTTATCCACAAAGTGTTTTTGAAAAAATGGCAGACGCTTCATGGGATGTATCTCTAAGTGGAGAAAAGGAAATTACAAGTGATGATTCTCTAAGTTTTACAAAACAAATGGCTGCTTTATATATACCAGATGGTAAAGACCGAGTTTTAGAATTCTTTTATACTGATATCGGTAAAACATATCAAATTTTACTCACAAGTCAAGGATCAGAAGTTATAACAGATGGATTTCAAAAATACAGCACTAAAATCGAAACTCCTTATTCCGTTTGGCGTTCAATCTCAAAGGGAGAAATTTCGGGACAGGATGCAATGTTTCAAAAGCTTTACAAGGTTCTCGGTGATTTTGATTTAATGCTTAAATGGGACGAACTGTTCGGCGGAGCTACTCCACAAAAGCAAACGATTGAGAAATCAAATAAGAAAACGAATATGATGGTTTTTCTTTTTCCCTGGATCGTTATTTGGGTATTTCTTGCTATAAATGCTACTATTGGAGGATCCTTGGGAATTATTTCAGCAGCAGTGGTACCGTTATTGTGGTTTTTCTTTCGCCCTGTTGCAGTTGAGCAAATTAGTATATCAATTGTAGCGGGTTTATCTTTATTCGTTCTATTAGGCGCAGATGTTGGGATAATATTGCCTATTACTTATTTGTCATTTGCCTTAATCTGGCTCATCGGCTCTTTTACAAAAATACCCTTGACTGCCCATTATAGTGCCATGCAATACGGTGATGAAAAAGCATTTAACAATCCTCTTTTTATGCAAACAAATCGGATATTAACTGCCACTTGGGGATTTCTATATCTCTTCACTTCGCTTTGGACTTACTTTTTAATGGGTACACGTTTTTCTGTTTATACAGGATTAATTAACTCCATTTGCCCAGCTCTAATGGGCATTTTTACAATCTGGTTTCAAAGATGGTATCCATCAAAATATGCCAAAAGCTAAAAGTAGTGTTTGAAATATAAGGATACATTGAAAGCATCGAAAACAGATTTATTATAGTATGTAGAAACCAGAAACAATATAAAATGGATTAAGACATATTTTTACACTATATAACTGTTTATCCTTGATCCCACAAGAGGGGAGGATGTCATAATAGTGACAATGGGTAAAAACGCCGTATTTGATGGAGTTTTCAAGCTTCCATAAAGTCGCAAAACGTCAAATTGGTGGTGTACTACATAGAGCTTTTATCTAAGAAATGAAGTTTATAAGCAGTACTTACGACCCCTAATAAACTAAATGCTGAAACCAGGTAAATGATAAAGTGAAAATGTAGAGAAAGGCTTTTATCCGTGTGAAAAATGATTTTTCGTAATGGCTTAAAATATTGGTTTCAAAAGATAATCTTCATATATATTTATTTTTTGTTAACATTATTGTAGACACAGTTTAGAAAATATTTATTATTAAAAGATGTACTGAAAAAATCAGAAACGAGGTAAAGAATGGCGACATATGTTATGAGCGATATTCACGGACATTACGAAAACTATTTACAATTTTTACAACAAAGCAGTTTTTCTGATAATGATACATTATATATTATAGGCGACATTCTCAACCGAGGGCCAAGTGCAATTCCTTTAATACAAGATATTATGAAAAAAAAGAACGTAATTTCATTAAAAGGAAATCACGAATCAATGCTATTTCCAGTTTTAAGTGATTTAATATGTCAAAGTAAAGAGACCCAGCAAGATATTATTAAAGAAGAACTTGCAACTGCACCAATAGGACAAGAAGAAACATTGAGGGATTTTTGTAAACTAACTAATAAAGAACAAAATGAAATAATAAACTTTATCAATAAACTACCGTTATACAAAGAAATTGAAGTAAGTGGAGTTAATTATATTTTAGTGCATGGAGGTTTACCTGATTTTTCAGAAATGCCTTTAGAATATTATACTGAAAATGAGTTGATGTTCGGCCCGCATGATTATTTTATTAATCATTATGATAATGGATCTAAAATCATAGTCGGACATAAACCAACAAAATTCATCGAAGGAGCAACACCTAATGAGATATACCACATAAACGATTCTATAGCCATAGATTGCGGTTGTGGGTTTGGCGGGCAACTAGGTGTGCTATGCCTTGACACAATGGAAGAAATGTATTTTAGTTGATATTAAAATTAGGCTACTGGTTGTAAGCAAAACACAAATAGCCCCTTATAATACAGATGCTCAAAATAGATTTGAATTTGGGAAGGAGAAAAGTTATGTTAACAACTGAGCCAACATCAAAAATGTGATTGATCCATTTTTTATTATAAAGTAATTGGTAAAACAATTTTTAATCTATTTAAATTTCATTGCAAATCCATAAAGTATTGGCAAAGTAAATGGTTATCAATTCCCGTAATGAATTAATGGATTTAGCTGACTGTTTTGATGTCAAGGAACTTTTTGGTAAGGAGGTCTTTCTTTTTGCGGGTACAATAGCCATTCACTATAAGTGGGTGATGGGATAATTACGAGTATATAAACAGAACTTTACAGAAACACCCTGATGCAACTAATGATTCACGCTGAAAAGCCTTGTTTAATCATTTTTTCTTTATTAGAAAAAGGCTGCTTTGTCCTTGACTCAGTGAGGGGGGGGAGAATGTCATAATAGTGACAAGGGGTAAAACTCTGTATTTAAAAGAATTTTGAAGCTTCCACAAAGTCACAAAACGACAAATTGGAGGGCTGCTTAGAGCTTTTATCTAAGAAATAAGGGCTATAAGCAGTACACCAGTACCTTGAATTAAAATTTGATTATGGAATTGATAGGTGGGTTAGATAAGTGAAGGGCAATCCAATATAAGACAATGAAAGTATTCAGTCGGAATATACTTTAGCGGATGATCAAATCAAATTTTCGCTTCAAAACACACGTTATATATTCCAAAAAAAGAGTTAGAAAAACAAGTAGAAAAAATATTAGATAACTTTCATATATTGTAATTATGAGTGAAGGACAAAGTTGAATTTATAGTGAAAATGTAATTTTACTGTTACAAATTTTCGAAAAGATGTAATTGGTATTTATTATAAAATTAGTTAAAAGATGAATTACCTTAATTAAGGAACAGCAGAATATATGGAAAACAATTTAAAGAGGAAGCAAGTATTTGAAAATTTCAATGAATTTGAAAGGATACATTTTTTAAGGGGCAGTTATACAGATTTTGATTCTACAATTTTTGAATTTAGTAATAATGAATCAGATTATGAAAAAATGATAGAGGAAATATTAGACAGAATAAAGCTTAGATCAACTGCAATAGCTAATTCAGAACATATGGACACTTTGTGGGAGTATTTTAATGAATTAGGATTGATTCGATAAAAATTTAATATCCACCCTACAACTTCCGATTTGCTATAAGCATTCAAACAACTGTACCACCAAAACTGTATAGAAATCCCCTGATGTCAATCTAATTATACAAGTCCTAAAGTTCCATTTTATTACCTTTCCTTTCTAGAACAAAGGCTGATTTGTTTTTGATCCTGCAAGAGGGGAGGATGTCATAATAGTGACAAGGGGAAAAAACGCTGTATCTAATAGGGTTTTGAAGCTTCCACAAAGTCAAAAAACGACAAATTGGTGTGCTGCTTAGAGCTTTTATCTAAGAAATAAGGGTTGTAAGCAGTACACTAATAACCCCTTATGAGATAATAAATTTGAATTTATGAAGGAGGAAATATGGCGTCAAGTAAAGAATATTTGGAATTTATTTTAGGTCAGTTGTCAGAATTAGATGAAATTACATATCGAGCCATGATGGGAGAGTTTATTATCTATTATCGAGGTAAGATTGTGGGCGGTATCTATGATGATAGATTACTTGTTAAGGTAGTAAAATCGGCAGTTTGTCATATGCCAACGGCTTCGTATGAATTACCCTATGAGGGAGCAAAAGAAATGTTATTGGTAGATGAAGTTGATAATAAAGAGTTTTTGATAGATTTGTTTAATTCTATATATGAGGATCTGCCAGCTCCAAAACTAAAAAATAAAAACAAATAAGTTCCAATTTACGACGATGTTAATTTACGTTGCTTGTGGCAATGCCCAGTTTTGATGTTTGATAGAGATACCAAAACAAAGGAGGCATAGTTTATGTTAAATGAAAACATAAAAAACCTAAGGAAATCAAAAGGAATATCACAGGAAGAACTTGCTATTAAGTTGAATGTAGTAAGGCAGACAGTATCTAAGTGGGAGAATGGATTATCCGTTCCAGATTCCAGTATGCTGATATCTTTGGCGGAAGAACTTGATACTTCAGTAAGTATCTTGCTTGGAGAAACTGTAAATGAAACAAATCAGAATGACTTAAAGACTATTTCCGAGAAACTAGAGGTTATTAATCTGCAACTTGCAAAGAAGAGCGAAAACAGAATAAAGGCTATTCGTTGGTCATTTATAGCGTTATGTTCAGCTATCGTGGTTGTATTAATTACATTTGTGGCTATGCAAAGTTCTTATTTAAATTGGAATTTCAATGACCCAGAATTGGCAGTTGCAGGTACTATATTACACGGTATCGAGTTTATATTCGTTAGACTTGCACCATTGACACTTATTGCAGGAGTAGTTGGCATTCTACTAACACATAAAAAGCGATAAGTTCCAGTTTCTCCGGGGATGTGACAGTTAATAAATTTGAACTTCAATTGAACAGTGTAATCTCAATTTACGAAGATAAATAAAATTGGTAAATCTTAATTTTTGGTGAGGAATAAATGAGTTGGCGTTATAAATGTACCGGCAGAGCTATATAGAAAACCCCTGATGTCAAACTAATGTTACAGGCTTAAAAGCCCCATTTCATCACCTTTATTCATCGAAAAAAGGCTATTTTGTTCTTGATCTAGTAAGAGGGACGGGTACTACAGCATGTTATTTTCCGGTTACCAAAAGTAATAATTGAGAGGTCAATCTTTATTTAAAGGTTTGTACCTATCTTCACGATTAGATTTGAAGTAATCTAGATTTATGAGTAAATAAAAGCTGAATTGATAATAAAGCCTAAGACAGCTTAGAAAATTTTATCCTAGTATAAAAAAATATTATAAACTAGAATGTATAATATTGGATAAGCCTTAGTAATTGTCTTTTTTTTTACGTCGTATCGAACATTCTGCAACGATATGCAAATTATCGGTTTAATTTGCAACTAAAAACAAAAGGACATAGACATTGTTGTATTAGAAGTAATAAAATAATTACTGATTTAGAAAAGCTTAATATTGTAGGTGTTTTCTTATGGCCATTTGAAATAAAATATTGATATCAATGTAAAATAATATTTAAAGGGGCAATTAAGATGATGGTAAAAGAAAAAAACAAAAAAGTAAGAGAAGTCTTGTTCTCATTTGTACTTGCAATTGTTTTAATGATTTTCCCTGTTGCCTCTGGCATCATTGTTACAGTAAACAACATAAATATGCCACAAATGTATTGGGTACAGGGTGCTTTTATGCTTGCTTCAATCTCTGTCCCTTTATGTATTCTATTCATCACAAATACGAATCTAAACCAAATAGGATTCTCTAAAGTAAAAAAAGGCAGTATAAAAACTGTTTTATATTTTTTTCCTATCATTGCTGCAAAAATGGGTTATCTTTTTTTCGAATTCAAACAAAGTAGAGGAATATTGGCTTAACAGTGATAAGGAACTAATTTACTTATCAACTGTTAGCTGACGGTTTCCGGGGTGCATACAGACAAATCCCGTCTGATTTCTAACAGAAAGTCAGACGGGGTTTTTTCCTTATAATGAATTATGGAGGACATACCATGAAAGCCTTAATATCTTGTGCCTACAATATGGATAACTGCTGTGTGGAACTAAAATTTACCGATGGCAGCATGATTGCAATTGATACGATTGCCGTGGAGAATGAAGTTGCCCGTAATATGTATGAACGGTCAGAGCTTGACTATCTGATTTACAATGATCCGATAGGATATGCAGACCTCGTGCTGAACGGCGATCCCGAAGCATACTTGAAAGCAGTTACCGAGTATAAACCACTTGACTAACCGTGTCCCGCCTGTTCCGACAACAATATTTTGTCGGGGCAGGCGGGATTTTTGCATATGTGGTAGAAAATTTCACAAATTCGTGCTGTAATTATTATAGGATTTTGTATCCAGCCGTAGGAGGGGAACTTGATGGAAATTTTAGAGATAAAACACATAAATGATGTTCTTGCGGAAATGGTTGCCCTGTTTCGGGTAGAGCTGCGTTCATATAAAGGCATTGTATCTAAGCCAAACATTGAAGCTGGACGAGAAGAAATGGAAGAATATCTTTCCGCCAAGTTCCCGGTGTATGCTGCCTTTGTGGATGGCGAATATGCAGGTTATGTGGTTTGCCGTGTGGATAGCGAGGTTGTGTGGGTAGAATCCATCTTTGTCAAAGCGGAATACCGCCGTCATGGTGTTGCTACTGCTCTGCATAGCAAAGCGGAAGAAATCGCTGCTTCATATGGGGATGATACCGTTTACAACTATGTTCACCCCAATAACCATCGTATGATTGAATTTCTGCGGAATCGTGGTTATACGGTTTTGAATCTGATTGAGATCCGCAAACCCTACAAAGGTGAAAAGCTGACACAGACGATTGTGGTCGGTGAACATGAATTTGATTATTGAATAGGATAACTGGAGAAGTCATGGAAATTACATTTATAAATCCGGGCATTGATTATATGATTCAGCGAATTATGGACTTTCAGACCGAAGCTGAATCTGCCTTTTGGTCTGAACCCCTATACCACTTCTATCCACAGCTTGATAAGGCTTACGCCACAAGTTTACCCTTTGATGAAAGGAAAAACTATATTGAGCGTACCATGCGAACTGTTTATGCCGATTTAGAAGATACAATCAACGAAAAGGTAGCTTTATATACCCGCCATTGGAAGAATTGTAAACCGCAAATTACTGCGGCTTTGTCGGATGCTTTTGATGAGGATTGTGCTAACTTATTTAACGACATACGTTGCAATTTGAGCATGAATCCTATTGAGCCACGTTTTCTAAAAGAACGCTGCTATGACACTTTCTATTTGAACAGTGAGAAAGGCGCTATCGGTGGTGGAATACACGAGATCATACATTTTGTTTGGTTCTATGTATGGAATAGATTGTTCAGAGACAGATACGAAGAATACGAGCGTCCCTCACTCAAATGGATTCTGAGTGAAATGGTTGTTGAATCGGTAATGAAGGATGAACGGCTTAGTTCCATTAATCCGTATTTTCCAAGAGAGAACGGTGGGTGCATCTACCCCTATTTCTTTGATATGATGGTAGATGGCAAGCCGATTTTAGACACATTGGATGCTATGTATAAGAGTCAAAGCATCGAGGATTTTATGCGGAATAGTTACGCTTACTGCAAGAAACACGAAGCGGCTATCAGAGAGCATAGCCAAAGATCAGAGTGTTAGTCCGTTTTTTAATACAACTTGGTATCAACACTTCTACAAGTGTTTTGAATACAAATATGAAATAGAAAGGGTGGTTTTTTATGAAGATGAATCGTGTATGGAGGGTTCACGCTTCCTAACCCTCCGAATAAATTTTTGGAGGAAACAAAATGGAAAACCAAATTCGAGTGCGTGAAGCACTCACAGAAACCGATGTTGCTGTCTTTTGGGAGCAACTTCATACTTACCACAAGCGGGATTTTTTTTCCGATCCCGACAGCGAGGACCTGGAACACTTCCTTGGTTCGGAGTACCACAATCACATGATGAAAATTCACAGCAGGCCACAGGATCGTTGCTATTTCCTGTTCTTTCACCGGAATGGGCAGGACATTGGCTTTGCCATGCCGGTAATCTACACCACAGAGGATGGCAAGTGCTTCATTATGGAATACTGCGTGTATCCGGAATATCGTGGAAACGGTACAGGCAAAGAATGTGCCAAAGTTCTGTTGAATTGGGCAGAGGAAAACGGCGCACTCTATGCCGAATTGAATTATGGCAGTAATGATCGTCGCCTACGTTTTTGGAAAAGTGTAGGTTTCATTGAGAACGGTGTTGACGAATGGGGCGAGCCGTTGATGATATTGCCACCAACCGATGAAGTACCTTTCACCGTGGAGGTCTTGGACGATCCAACCGATTGGCAACTTTTGAAACTGGAAAACGGCTTCAAAAACGACATCGGTGAAGAATCACTCACAGAGTGTATTTGTCAATTTAAAAGTGGTCCACAGGGGG
>DIRM01000028.1:0-387 GCA_002427545.1 Mageeibacillus sp. UBA5436
TCTAATTTAACTTGTCAATCATCGGAAACAAGGTTTTAGTAAAAAAGTATGATTATTTATAATTAAAACCTTCCGATCTTAATAGAAAAACCCTCGAAAGCTAGAATTTCAAATCTTTCGAGGGTTAATTTATTTATTATTTTTAATACCTGTTTTTAAGAAATTTTATTGATTATTTTCTTTCTTAAAATGTCTTCTTAAGACGATTGCAACAAATGCTGCCATAATCAGAACAATTGACATGATGCCAAATCCTTGCTCACCTGTTTGCGGTGTTGTCTTGCCAGTTGTTCCAGATGGACCTGGTTTATTCGTTTCCTTTGAATCTTCCTTGTCCTCTGGTTTGTCTGTTTCTACTGGTTCTTTTACTACGACTCCAGCATCCCA
>DIRM01000028.1:695-969 GCA_002427545.1 Mageeibacillus sp. UBA5436
TCATATTTCTTTGCTTGTTCTTCTGTTAAGGTGAACTTAACTTTGTACTTACCTGCTGGTAATTCATCAAAGACATAATGACCGTTAGCATCAGTTGTTGTCTCGGCAATCTTTTTACCTTCTTCATCGACGAGCTCTACCTTAACACCAGCTAATGGATCTTCATCTTTATCTTGAATACCATCTTTATTGGTGTCTATCCAGACATAGTCTCCTAAAGCATAGGTTTTTTGCGTATTTGTGATAACAAAGCCTTTCGTTGCATCGCCTGTAA
>DIRM01000028.1:1224-31146 GCA_002427545.1 Mageeibacillus sp. UBA5436
GTAAAGGTTCCAGTCCAGTTATTAGTAGCATCTAGAGCTAAAGTCTTATCTGTATCTTGCTTATTTGCTAAAAGCTTTACTGTAATTTCTTTTGGTCTTAATGCACTTGAGTCATCGTTGTCTACCCAAGCTTTGGTTACTTGAACACTAGTTTTACCTGGTGTATAGGAGTTCGTTACATTGTAGCCATCTACTGTGGTTGAATAATCTGCTACCACTTCTTCTGCTATTGTGTAAACAATGTCTTTATCTGAACCAGCATTGGTTTTGTATAGATTCTCAAATGACCATTTCCATTCATCATCTACACCAACTGTCACAGAGTCAATCTCAACACCATCAGCTAATAAATTAATCGTTATTGTTTCTGGTCTCTTGCCGTCTTGGTTATTAGAATCATCCCAAGTTTTTGCTCCAGAAACTGAAACTCTTGCTCTAACTATCACACCAGCATCCCAAGTAGGATCGATGCCTTCTGTGGCTTTGACACCATCTCTATCTTCTAAATGTTTATTATCATCATTTAGTTCGATTTCTATTGTCCAGCCTGTGCTTGGGTCAGCGTCTGAGTCTACTGTTGAATTATTACCAGAATTTTTCTTAGTAAATTCATATTTCTTGGCTTGTTCTTCAGTTAAGGTGAACTTAATCTTGTACTCACCTGCATCCAGCTCATCAAAGATATAGTGGCCATACTCATCCGTTGTGGTTTCAGCAAGTTTTGTTGTGCCGTCCTTATCATAAAGCTCAACGATGACACCTTCTAAAATTGGCTCATCAGCATCTTGAATACCATTATTATTTTCATCAATCCAAGTATAATCACCAATTGCATAAGTTTTTTCTGGAATTTTTTCATTTTCAACTTTTAAGAGAATATTTTTATTATCTTTATGTACAACAATTTCTTTTTCTTCATCCAGTATTCTGTATCCTTCTGGTGCATTTACTTCTTTTAAATAATAAGTTCTAAATGGTAAATTACCATATTGAATTTTACCATTTTCTGTTACTTTACTTTCACCAGTTACTATTTGTTCTTCACCATTTAGTAGGTAGTAAAGTTCAAACTCTGCAGGTAAAATAATAGTATTTCCTTCTTCGTCAACTTTTATAATTTCAATTTGACCTCTATTTTCTTTACCTGAACCAGTTCCCCAAGTAGATTGTTTAGCATTAAATTCCTTACTACTTGACCCGCCTAATTCTTCACTATCTCCTAATAATTTTGCATTATTAGACACTTTACCTTCGGTGGAAACTACAACAGTAGTATAAGTAACAAAATATCTACCTGAAATATCACCCAATTCAATAGACAATTCTGTTCCACCTGTTTCACTAGAAGAAATTGCAATAGCATCTTTCGTTAAAGTTACTAAATTATCTTCATTAATAGATCCTTTATAAACTTTAATACTATCTTTTAGCAACACTAGGCCATCACTCATTGTATCTTTAAATACTGCATTAGTAATATCTGATAAACTTTCGTTTATTGCAACTTTCCACTCTAGTTCATCGTCTGTATAAACATTGTTACCATCAGCATTTAAAGCACTTTTATCAACAAATTCATTGTGTTTATCATACTTAACTGCAGCAGGATATTTTTTCTCAACACCAGTTTTATCTTTTACAACGGCTTCGTTTTTATACCATTCTTCAGATAACCCATTAATTTTTGAAGTAAATTCTACCAATACCGGTACCTTTACTCCATTGGCAAAAGTAACAACAAATCCTTTTTCATCTTCATTATATGTGACTACGAATCCTTCGGTAATTTCATTACCTTTTTCAGGAGTTCCATCTGCTTTAAGACTATATTCATATACTTTTACATCTTCATTAACTGTTTGATTACCAGCAGTCAATGTATCTGTGATACTAAATGGTCCTCCTGTTAAATCACGACCTGAAGCATTTGTGTAAATTTGCCAACTTATAGTTCTTGCTTCTCTATCTATAAGTCCAGCTTTTTGGCCTTGATTAAAATAAGTCTCATTTACCCAATAATCAGCTTGGCCTGTTTCGTTTAAATCTTTTATAGTTCCTTCAAGATCCTTTGTCTTGCCAGTAAAAGTAACATGATTGGTATATTTTCTACTAGTATTTAATGTACCCTTACCATCTAAGACTTCATCTGCATCAAAGGATGTTTTAAAGTAAATCTCATACTTGGCTCTCTCTAATGGTTTGTGGCTTCCTGTAAATTCTAATTCAAAACCTCCAACACCATTATCTACTAAAGTATAATCTGTACCAGCAACTAAAATTCTATCACCAATTACTACTCTTAATGAATCCTTAATAAACTTCATAGATGAAGCTGGTTCAAAGTAATCTTTGATCTTCAGTTCTGTAATTTCTTCTTTGACAGCATCTACTGTTAATTTCCAGCTCATTGTTTTTGCAGCATAATTGAGCCCATCATAAGTGATATCATCAAATGGTTTGTAATATTCATTTGCTTTAGTATATGTGTTTGCTACATTTGGATTAACGGCTACATCTTTTTCTAAATCTTCTGGCCCTACACCATCTAAGCCATTATCGCCTGATAATTTACCTGTATTTAAATATGTTTGTCCTTCTCCAAGATTATTTGTGATCTTGGTATTGTATTTAATGGTGTATTCATCAGAAATATTCCCTAGATTTATTGTAAAGGTACCATCTGTATTTTTAGTAAAGATATAATCAGATGCACTTAAGGTTGTTTTTGTAGTTTCATTATAAACACTTAGGCTTCCTTCAATTAACTCCAAGCCTGCGCCAATAGTATCTGTAATAATTGCATTATCAATACTTTGTTTGGCATTGTTAACTTTAAGTGTCCAAGAAATTATTGAATCACCATAGCTTGTTGATTCTTTACCAGATTTTTCTAAAACAGTTCCTCTATCAATTTTGACTTCAGCTGTAGAACTATCTTCTACATCTCCATCGACTTCTAGTTCTGCTGTATTAATATAAGTATGATCTTTCGTATAATTATCAAAATAGGTATAGTCAATGTTAGTTTTTACTTCAAATACATAAGCCCCATTGATATCTCCAAGGTCAATTGGAAACTCTGTAGCTTCTCCTACATACGCAACAAAATTCCCCCAGGCATCTGATTTCCAATAATGAATATTTTTTACAGTCAACCCACCTGGTAAGGTATCTAGTACTTTTACATTATTTAAAGTTTCTTCAGATTTATTTACATAAATTCTCCAAATAATCTGATCTTTATCCTGGTCATTTTGCCGACCCTCTTTCTCAATTAAAGAACCTTTTGAAAGACCATCAATGGTGGCACTAGATGTCGCTTTTTCAGTACCATTATCTTTTAAAGTAGCCGTATTTGTATAAGCTCCGTTTAATTCGCCTGCAATATTAGTTCTAAATTTAATACGGTAGGCTTTGTCAGTTGCACCTAAATCAACTTTTAAAACGCCACCATCTGTTGATACAGGTTTCAAAACTAAACTTCCTTGAGTTAACTTACCTTCTGAGCCAACTGCCAGTTCATAAACTTCTACAGAAGGTGAGTCTAGAACTAAGCCGTCTGGAATAATATCTTCAACACTACCATCGGCTAGTGCTTCTAATTTAGTATTAACATCTAATGTCCAGTCTATATATTTGGAATTGATTTTCGCATCTACTTTGCCTGTCTTTTTAATATCATAAAGTTCTCCAGTCGGTTTTACTTTAAAACCAAACTCCTTATTGATTTCTTCACCGAAGTCAATTTTTTGATAGGCATCATCTTTAAACTCGGATACATCGAATTTCAAAAGTAAGCCCACTTCTCCATCACGATGACTTAAGCCTTTGAGAGCATCATTAAATATAACTCTGAGTTTTCCTTCAGAAGTAATCTCATAGGTACCTACTTCATCTCCATTACCGTCTAATAGAAGGCCTGTTGTAGAGCTAGAAACACCAGATAAAGATCCAGGTAACTGCAATTCTGCCCAATCACCTGCTTTTAAATCGACATTATCATCTAGCGCCCAATTAAACGTAACTCCTAGATTCAAACCATCTGTAATATCAACTTCAGTCATTGAACCACTGACTAACTCAGTATCATTAACCTTTACTTTGACATCTTTGAAGATTCCACTACCTAAATCATTGCCGTCATCTGCTAAGGGTTGGATACCTTTTGTTAATAAGGATTCTTCGTCATCTTCTGATCCGTTTGTTGCTTGTGTTTCGTTTGTTACCAAGTCTTCAAGGTCAAAAACTTTGATTTCTTCTATTTCTGGTTCCGTTTCGACAGGAACTTGTTCAACACTCTCTCCATTATTTGAATTATTTTCATTGGCATTATTTGTCAGTGGATCAGTATCTGATTCTCCAACGTTTTGTTTTTCAATAATTTCTACAAGATCTTGATCATTGTCAGCTGCTAAAGCAACGCCTGCCAGCAGAGGATTCGAGATTGTAGATAAAAGAATAAACATTGCAAGAAAAACAATTGCTATTTTATTTTTTTCATAAGTGTTGTTTCCTTTCCTTTTAACATTTTTATTTTATTATTTTTTTTCTAATCAATTCAGTAAATTTATAGAAATTATAAGCTACTTCAAATCTAGTAAAATTTATACTTGTATCGTTTTCAATTTACGGTATCATAGGGGAAGAAAATGAGAATCAAAGAGTCATTTACATCTTTATTTATGAGGTTTTTATATAGATGAGTACACATAATGATAATAAATTATTGAATAATACTATTAACAGGCGCTTAAATTTAATTAATATTTTAGCGAAAAATTCAGATTGGTTTTTTCTTAACGAATTGGCAAATATGTTAAATGTATCTGAGCGTGTTTTAAAAAATGATTTAGCCTATTTTAGAAAAGAAGTTGATGATTTTACAATTTATTCATCACGTAAAGGAATTAAATTAGCCTTTAAAGATAATAAAGGGCTTAACACGATATCTAAAAAAATATTAATTTCCGTTGTACCTTTTCAAGTATTAGAAAAGATATTTTTAAACGAAACGAAATCAGTTAATCAATTAGCAGATGAACTATTCATAAGCGTTTCTACATTATATCGAATCATTAAAGATATTAATTTTAAACTTAAAAAATACGATATAAGAATTAATACAAACCCTTGTATGGTCATCGGCAATGAAAAAAAAATACGTTATTTTGCTTATCAATACTTCCATGAAAGATATTCGCTTCTGGAATGGCCTTTTAAAGATTTAGATGAAAGTATCATAAATAATTTTTTGAAAATCTTTATAGATTTTAATGATAATTCAACATATTATATTTCATTAACTACTTTAAAATCTGTCGTAATGATCAATTTAATCCGACATAAACATAAGCATTATATAAATACAAATTATATTAAACAAAATTTTGATGATATTCATGTTCTTTTCGATGAAGATATGGATGCATTTCTAAATTTTGAAAATAGTACTAATCATACAATTGATGATTATTTCATTAAACAAATATTTTATCCTTATGTGCAAGATTCTTTTTTTTATGATTATTCATTATTAAAAAAAGCTGCTAAATTAAATAAGCTATATGAATCTGAGATAGTTTATTTAAGTAAGTTTTTAGACGGAATATCTAAAAAATTTGAAATTCCATTAACAATAAAAAATAAAAATCAAATCATCTTAATTTTACATAATACATTATTTTTAGAGGATCAAGAACCACGTTCTGGATATATTGTTTATGATGAATTTGGTCATTTCGTCGAAACAATTGAAAAAGAATATCCTGTTTTTTATAAAGACCTCTATGAAGGGATTTCTAATTATAGAAAATTAATGCAAGTACCGTATGATGAAAAAAGAAAGCATTTATTAATTTATACCACTTTTATTCATTGGAGGAAATTAATCCCTTGTTTACGAAAAAAATATAAATCAATTAAAACATTAATTATTAGTGATTATAATATTTCACATGCTCATTTACTTGAAGATTTTTTAAATCAAGAATTCCCTAATAATTTAAAAACTGAAATTTTTTCTGAAGATCTATTAAATCAGAGTTTATTAGAAAACCTACCACATGAAATAATTATCACTAATTTCCCTTTTCCATCTTTAAAAGATAAAGAATTAATTTGCATTCAAAATCTACCCACCAATCAAGACATCACGAAGATACAGTCGGCTATTTCTCGAATTCTTACAAATAGAAAATAATATAATATTTTTAAAATTTAATTATTTTTTTAGATCGCTAGCGACTTAATTATATCTTATGATATTATTAATTATAATATTTTCAGAAATTGTTAGACTAAAGATCACACGAGATTATTGACTTTTCTGAAAAGCATCCAACTATTTACAACAATCAAAACAGTAGTAATCAGGCTTTTATAAATAATCTTGCAATAGCAATATGAGGTAAATATGAATAGTTTAATTCGGCTCGGTTTAAGAATCGCTTCCCTACCAATCCTTGATGTAAAAAAACGCTATCCATTAATGCGCAAAGTCCAAGAGGCCATTTCAAAAGAAGAAGTTGAATTAGCTTTAGAAAAAACTGATTATATTTTATTTGATGATTATCTCTTATCTGATGATCAGGAATATCATGTCCCTATCCGTATTTTCTCGCCTACCAAAAATGTACATTTAGGAATCATCATCTTTTTCCATGGTGGTGGATATGTTACTGGAAATGTTGATACTTATACTAAAACTTGTCTTGAATTAGCTGAAGTGAGTCGCCATATCATTTTCTCAGTCGATTATCGTTTGGCTCCAGAAAATCCCTATCCTGCTGCCGTAAATGATTGTTATACCGTCGCTTGGGAAATTGCTAATTATTTTCGCAATGAATTTCCCAAAAATTTACCAAATGAATTTTCAAAAAAGACACCCATCTATCTCATGGGTGACTCAGCCGGAGGAAATTTGGCTGCTGTCGTTAGTCAGCTGCTAACTGAACAAATGGATTTTCAAGTCGATGGACAAATTTTACTTTACCCAGCTGTTGGCAATGACTATTCTGATGAATTTGTTGAGAGCGGTATTTTCCCATCTTTGAAAGAAAAAGGTTTTGATTTTGGTTTAACTTTACAAAATTTACGAGATTATTACGATTTATATTTACCTGATCCTAAGCTTCTCAAAACAGATTCAAAAGTATCTCCTTTACTTAATCATGATTTTAGAGGTTTGCCACCAACTTTGTTAATTACAGCAGAACATGATCTGTTACGTGATGAAGGCATGTTTTACGCTCAAAAATTAAAAGATGCTGGCGTGAAAATCGAAAGTTATATTATGCCAGATGTACCGCATGGGTTTTTGACTCGTAGTATACTATTTCCAGAAGCGCATAAAAAACTAAGTAAATCCATAAATGATTTTCTACATGTCACAGAAATTATTAATCCAGAAGAAATATTTGAACAAGAAGGTTTAGGTGAAATATGATAAATTCATTTGAAGAGGATGAACAATTTAATAATTTAACTTGGCTACCATTAGATAATCCATCAAAAATATTTCTTTCGACTATGACTTCTGTCGATACAAAAGTCTTTCGTATTTCCGCCTCATTAAAACAGCCTGTTCAAGTTGATGTGCTAGAACAAGCCGTCAATTTTGCTTATCAACAATATCCTCTTTATCATGCCATCATTCGGCGTGGCTTTTTTTGGTATTTTGCAGAACAATCAGATTCAACACCTCTGGTCGAACCAGAAAAAGAACGATTTTGTGCTCAAATCTATCATAGTGGTCATCGTGATTTATTATTTCGTATTCTTTACAATTATAATCGAATCGAATTAGAAATTTTTCATGCCCTTTCAGATGGTGCTGGTGCTTTAAACTTTTTTCAAATGCTTTTATTAGCTTATTTCAAATTTGAAGGAGAGAAAAAAGGCGAAAAGCTACCGCAAATTTTTCCAATTTATACTGGTAATGAAACATTGCAAGATGCTTTTCGTTTATTTGATTTTGGTTCCGAATCTCTAAAATGGCGTCGCTTGATTCGTAATCCTACAACGAAAGAACAAAAATCAGGAAAAGTACTGCGTTTAAAAGGCGAACCTACTCATGATTTTCGTCCCAATATTTTAGAATTACATTATTCAACCAAAGCTATATTAGCAAAAGCCAAAGCTTCTGGTGGAACAATTACCACTTATTTAGCGGCTGTTTTTAGTCAAGCATTGTATTTAAGTGCTAGCCCTAAACAAAGAAAACGTCCTTGTCGAGTAGTCTTGTCTTGTCCTGTTGATTTACGTCAACATTATATCAATTTAACAGCACGAAATTTCTTTGCAACTACTTATCTGTCTTTTACCTTTCCGGCAGAAAAACAAGATGGTTCTATTCATGTTCCAAAAATATCCGAAATTGTAGCTGTTTATAATGATCAATTAAAAAAAGCTTCTAGTAAAGAAGAAATTAGTCGCAAGGTTGCAGGGTTAGTTCGTTTAGAAAAAACTCTACCCTTAAGAATCGTTCCTCTTTATATAAAAGACTTTATTTTACGCATATCAAATTCAATAAGCAGCCGTGGAATTAGTGGTTCCATTAGTAATGTTGGGCGTTTTCGTTTACCAGATCGCATCAAAGACAAAGTAGAAGATGTGACTGTTGGTACTGCTACTGTTCGCCCACAATTTTCAATTATAAGCTATGAACAGGATTTGAGTATCACCATAACATCGGCTCTTAATTCTACAAAAATTCAAAATACTTGCCGAGAAATTTTAATAAATGATGGTTTAAATTCTACTTTTACAGTGGAATCAAAAATCGATAATTTAAGTAAAGGTCAGATTATTGAGCAAACAAAAGAAGTTGTAAGTAGTCAACAAATACCTTATCCTGAAGTTCCGATTGAAACAAAACTGTCGCTTGCTTCTTTTATTCTCAATCTCATTACGATTTTCACTTTATCACTCTATTTAATTTTAAACCTAATATTTGATATTTCTTTACCGCTTTCATCCATTTTATTAACCCTTGCTAGCCTTTGGTTAAGCACGATGGGAGTTCTACGAAATCGTCATAATCCCGCTTGGTCTATAGTTCTGCAAAGTTTAATATTTGGTATTGGTATTGTTGGAATTGATTTATTCACTGGTTATGCTGGTTGGTCATTGACTTGGGCTTTACCTGGTTTATTTTTAGGTTCCTTAATTGCTAATGAAATTGTTCTCACTGTTTCTAAGCGTGCTCAAAAAAACGGATTCTATTTTTTATTTACTGGTATTATTTTAGGGTTTTTACCATTACTTTTTATTGCCTTGAATTTAGTAAAACCAATTTGGCCAAGTTTAGTCACAGCAGGTAGCGCCTTGTTTTTATTAATCATTAATTTAATCTTCCATCATCGTCAATTTAGGGAAGAAACCAAAAAGAAATGGCATTTTTAATTTTTTAATTGAAAATACTCCTCATGTTCAATGTGACTGCCTTTATCTTCTTTACCGGTATAGGCTTCCATTTCAACAATTCTGCCAATTAACATATCTTCTTTAGTTTGATGCACAAAAATTTTACTAAGATCTGGCGCTACTGTTAATGCATCTCTTTGATAAAAATCCAAATTCAATTTCATATAATATATTTTAACATTTATATGATATGTTAATATAAGAACGTGAATAGCTTAAAATTAAATTATTTAAAACAAACAGAATTATTTTCTAATAATTTGCTTAATTGGTATGAAAACAATGCCAGAATATTACCTTGGCGTAAAAATACAGATCCCTATACTGTTTGGGTATCTGAAATCATGTTACAGCAAACTCAAGTAAAAACGGTTAATTTTTATTTTATTCGCTTTATGCAAGCTTTTCCTAAAATAGAAGACTTTGCGAATAGCTCTGAGGATAATTATTTAAAACTTTGGGAAGGTTTAGGTTATTATTCTCGTGTTCGAAACATGCATAAAACTGCTAAGATCATTGTAGATCAGTTTGCAGGTAAATTTCCCAATAATTATGATGATCTATTGAAATTGCCAGGAATTGGTCCTTATACAGCTGCTGCTATTGCCTCTATTTGTTTTAATCAAGCATTACCAGCTATTGATGGCAATTTAATGAGGATTTTTTCGAGATTAAATTGCTATCCACAAGATATTAAGCTTAATAAAACAAAACAAGAAGCTTTTCAATTCTTTGAAAAATTAATAGATGTGAATAAACCTGGTGAATTTAATCAAGCTTTAATGGATTTAGGTTCAAGCATTTGTTTAGCTAAAACAGAACCTTTATGTAAAACATGCCCGATACAAAATTTTTGCCTTGCTTATCAAGACGATGTAATAAATTTATTTCCTAAACGATCCAGCATAAAAAAAAGAAAAATAGAGAAACGAACCATTTTTTTAATTCATCATGATCATAAAATACTTTTAGGAAAAAGACCTCATTATGGTCTTTTAGCTAATTTATATGAATTCCCAAATATAAAAGGCCATCTCAGCCAAGGCCAAACTATTAAGATAATTAGGAAAACGGGTTTTAATCCAATTCGAATTAAGGAATTGGAGCCTAGCAAACATATTTTCAGTCATTTGGAATGGCAAATGATTGCTTATGAAATTTGGACAGATGAATTTTCAAATTCTAATGTTAAAAATATTCTAGAAGATAATTCAAGAGATTTTTCAGGTCAGGATAAGAAAACAAAAAAAGCATCATCTTTCAATTTAAATGAAAGAGATGATGCTTATCTAACTTTAAACCAAGATTGTTTTTTATCTTGTTTAGAAGATATTAAGAATAAATGGTCAATTCCTTCTGCCTTTAATTTTTACAAGGAATATCTATTATAGTTTTTTAATTAATGTAATCTAATTTTTTCAGCTTCTGCTCTCGTATTTTTGTGATAAATTAATTTAAAAATTTCGCCAATGACAAAAGGTATGAGAGCCAGACCTGCAATAATTAACCAATCTCTAATATTTAAATGAATGGTCTTAAAATACACTTGTAATATGGGCACATAAACAACAATAAGCATCAAGGCAGCCGATAATAAGACTGCTTTATTCATCGTCCTATTTTTAAACACGCCTAATTGAAATACGGAATAATGCTCAGATCGGCTGGAGAAAGCACGCAATAATTCTGCAAAAATCAATGTGACAAAAGCGAAGCTACCTGCGCCAATTGATGGCTCAAATCCCGTATGAGCAAAGAAATTATAACTATTTGCTATAATATTGGGATTGCTAATCATTGTATCTGGATATAAATAACGGCCAATTTGGAAAGCAGCGAAAACAGCAATAAAGATAGCGATGGCCTGTGTAATAATCGATGCAATCATCTCTCGATTAATAATTTTTTCATCACGTTTTCTAGGTGGATGGAGCATGATATCTATTTCGCCCTTTTCTCGCCCGAGAGCTAAAGCCGGAAAACTGTCGGTCACCAAATTCAAGAATAATAATTGAATAGGAGCTAATGGTGTATATTCCGGTCCTAATAAAAGATTAATGAAGAAAACAACTAAAATTTCACCGACATTACAGGACAATAGAAAACCAACAAATTTTCTAATATTACTATAAATAATTCGTCCTTCTTCAACAGCAGAAATAATGGTTGCAAAATTATCATCGGTTAAAATCATCTCAGATGAATTTTTCGCCACCTCTGTACCTGTAATCCCCATTGACACACCAATATCAGCTTGTTTTAAGGCAGGTGCATCATTAACACCATCTCCAGTCATTGAGGTAATATGTCCTTTGGCTTTTAGAGCAGAAACAATACGAACCTTATGCTCAGGTGAAACACGAGCATAAACTGCAATATGTTCACAAATATCTACCAATTCTGAATCGCTCATTTTTTCTAATTCAGAACCAGTTAATATTTTATCTCCAGGTTCTATTAAGTTTAAATTTTCAGCAATAGCAACAGCAGTATCTTTATAATCGCCTGTAATCATCACAGCCTTAATCCCGGCACCGTGACAAACTGCGATGGCATCTTTGGCTTCTGGTCTTGCAGGATCAATCATGCCTGTTAAACCTACAAAAATCATATCTTGCTCAGGATTGGCAAATGTGTTGTCCGTGTGAATTTTATAAGCAAAAGATAAAACTCTTAAAGCTGATTTTGCAAAGGCTGAATTGGCATCCAAGATATTTTGTCGATCTTGCTCTGTAATTTCTCGAATTTGATTGTTGATTAAAAGATGGGTACAACGATCTAAAACGATATCTGGCCCTCCTTTAGTCAAAGAAAGATATTCGCCATCAATTTTATGGAAAACTGACATCATTTTGCGTTTTGAATCAAAAGGTTTATCCCCTAAACGTGGGTATTTTTCTTCTAATTCTTCATGTGGCATATTTGCTTTGGCGCTTAAAGTTAATAATGCCCCCTCTGTTGGATCACCTAAAACACCCCATTGATCATTTTTAAAACTTAATTCTGCATCATTACAAAGTGCTGCAATTTGCATTAATTTCATTAAAGTTTCAGATGATGCATTGATATCAATTGGTTGATTCTCAGAATCATTAAATAATGCAATCGTACCTTTAGGTTCATAGCCTGTTCCCTCTACTTCAAATAGCTTATCGTCAGCATAAAGGCGAGTAACTGTCATTTCATTTTGGGTTAAAGTGCCAGTTTTATCAGAACAAATTATATCTACTGAACCTAATGTTTCAACTGCTAATAATTTTTTAACAATCGCATTCTTTTTGGCCATACGATTCATGCCAAGTGCCAAAACAATAGTAACAATGGCTGGCAAGCCTTCGGGTATCGCGGCTACTGCTAAACTAACTGCCGTCATGAAAAGTTGTAATATTTCACCACCTTGAAATAAACCGACAATGAAAACAATAAAACAAACAGCTAAACAAATGGCCGCCAAAATTTTACCCATTTCATTAAGATTCTTTTGTAATGGTGTTGTTTCTTGTTTAATTCCGCGTAAACGATCTGCAATTTTACCTACTTCTGTCCTTGAACCTGTTTCAACAACTATCCCTTTTCCACGTCCATAGGTTATAGCCGTGCTTGAGAAGAGCATATTGCTACGATCCCCAATACCAAGTTCTGCTTGACTCATAAAATTGGCATCTTTTTCAACTGGTACTGATTCACCCGTTAAAGAAGCCTCTTCAGCTTGTAAGTTGCTACTTTCTAATAAGCGAATATCTGCCGGCACAATATCACCGGCTTCAAGAACCACAATATCACCAGGAACTATTTCGGAAGCTTTGATCATATTATGTTGACCATTTCGAATAATTCTTGCTTCTGGAGCTGCCATTTTTTGCAAAGACTCAATTGCTTTTTCAGCTTTACCTTCTTGATATACGCCGAGAACGGCATTAATGATAACAATAGCTATGATTAAAATAGCATCAACCAATTCTCCTAAAAATCCAGATATAATGGCTGCAACAATTAATGTTATAACCATAACATCTTTAAATTGCGCCAATATTTTTTGCCATAATGGCACAGAAGTTTCTTCTTCTAATTGGTTTTTACCATAAATTTCTTGACGTGACTGGCTTTCTGCTGTATCCAAACCTATATTTGAATCTACATTTAATTGTTCGACAATTTCCTCTTTTGATAATTGATACAATTCATTGGATTGAAATTGTTTTTTTCTGTCGTTTTTTTGCATGTTAACCTCATTTATTTTATTTAAAAATTAAGATCTTATTTTTTAAAAAAGAATATAATTTTTGTTTAATTAATTTTCTTCTGTTTCCTTTGATATGGGTTCAGTATCCGTAAATTCTAATTTAATTTTAGAAATTCTCCTTTCATCCATTTCTAAAACGGTAAAAATCATATTTTTAATTTTTACAGAAGGATGTTCATTTTCTTCAGGAATACTTTCTAGATTACTTAAAACAAAACCAGCAATCGTATCATAATCAAGATCTTCGTCTTCTTCTAAACAATCAATTTCTGGAATATGTTCAATTACTTCCTCAATAGACAATAAGCCGTCAATGATATATGATCCGTCAGGATTTTTAATAACACTTTGGTCGTCACTATCATATTCATCCGTAATATCTCCAACGATTTCTTCTAAAATATCTTCTATTGTTATGAGACCATCAGTACCACCATATTCATCCACGACAATTGCCAGAGAAATATTTTGTTGTTGCATTTCTCGGAAAAGCACACTAATCGCTTTTCCTTCTGGAACAAAATAGGCTTTATGTAAAATATTTCTTAAATTAAAGTCAATAGCTTCATCTGGTAAAACTCTCAAGAGATCTTTAATATGTAAAACACCGATAATATTATCAACATTTTCTTCATAAACAGGGATACGACTATATCTTTCATGAGCTGCAGTATGAATGACTTCTTCTAGAGAATCTTTGACATCCAAAGAAATCATGGCCGTACGAGGTGTCATAATTTCAGAAACTTCTGTATCGTTTAATTCAAAGACATTGTAAATCATTTTTGCTTCTTCTGTTTGAATTTCACCACTCTCACCGCTGGCTCTTGTCATTAGTAATATTTCTTCTTCGGTAATGGGATTGGAATTTTTATCTATATTGATACCAATCATTTTGCAAACAACTCTAGCGGAAGCATTTAAAAATATCGCAAAGGGGCGAACAAAAAGATCCCAACCTCTTAATAGGGACACAAATTTTTTAGCAAAAGCTTCAGGATTGCGCATACCAATTTGTTTTGGTACCAATTCACCTAAGACTAATGAAAAATAAGAAATGATCAAAGTGATGACAATCATCAAAATAGGCTGTAAAAAACTTTTATTTCCAGATGGATCAAAATATTGATATACATAAGGTGTAATTTGATTGGCACCAAAGGCTGAAGATAAAAATCCAGCAAAAGTAACACCAACTTGTACTGTTGCTAAAAAACTACCTTGATTGTCAATGAAAGGTAATAATCTTTGCGCAATTTTATCGCCATCTGCAGCATTAGCTCTTAATTTCGTTTCATTTAAAGTGACAATTGCCATCTCCGAAGCAGAGAAAAAGCCATTAATAAGAATTAAAATTAATATAACAATGACATTAATAAGAATTGAACGCGTTGCATTGCCGTTTGTAGATTTATTGGCATTTTGAATTAAAATATTCGCTATCGTACAACAATGATATATGTCCACTTGGACTTGTCCTCCTTTTAATAAAGGCTTAAAATTTATACTTTGTTTAATTAAATCTACTAAAGCAAACAGAATATAACAAAAGTTATTATCTATTACAAATGAACCACACTATTTTTAATATTGTCATCAAGATTTTCTAACAGTTTATAAATTGATGATTGACTTGTAAAGAATAAGGTTTGTCTATTTTGTTGTTTAGTTATTTTTATTAATAATTTTAATGTTTCTTGGCTACGGTTTTCATCTATTTGAACAAAAGGATCATTTAAAATTAAAGGTAATTGAATATACTTATCTTGTAATATTTCAGTTAATGCTAGACGTAATGCTAAATTAACTTGATCATTAAGCCCTGAACTATCATTAGCTTGTTTTTTGAACACTTGATCTTCATCCTGTAGATAAAGCATGAAGTTTTGATCAATTTTCAAATCCGTGTATGCTTCACCAGTCATTATTGATAAATATTCTGCTGCTTTATGATTTAATTGTGGTCTTATGGACTGATCAAAGTTTTGTTTGCTATATTCTAATAAATGCATAGCTAATGTCAAAGATTGATAGCGAAACTCAGCCTTTTTAAGAGTCTCGATAACATGATTTAGCTCTTCTTCCACTTCAAAAGTATTTTCTTGATTCTTCTGTAATAAGTTTAAATTTGTTTTATCTGCTGCCAATTGTTCACTAATAATAGTTTTTTCTTCGGCAATACCTGTTAATTGTGAGTCGATATGATTTTGTGAATATTCAGGGAAGGTTCGAAGTTGATTCTGATGCTCAATTAACCAATTTTGCGCTTGTTGATATTGTTCATAAAATTCAGCTGCGGATAAATTACCTCGTAAATTTTGCAGTTCACGTTTAAGATATTTTTCTTTTTCTTCATTATGAACATTATCAACCGTTTTTTCACGTAAAGCAGAAATCGCATTGTCTAATTGATTATCATCTGGCAATTCTGTGAAATACGGTTTTATTAAATATTTTAATTTATTACTTTCTCTTTCAAATATTTCTATATCATTTTTAATTTCATTCTGTAAAGCGTCAATTTCTTCGTCGTATATATCACTACGACTCTCAATTTTTTGTAAAGAAAACTCAAGGTCTTCCAAGCTATTTTCAATTTTTAAAGTTCGCATACGTTGTTTACGGACAGCTTCCTTGTATCGCTTATAATTATTTTCCTGTTTTTTCCGTATTAGAAAATATAAAAAAACTGTTAACAATGGCAATAAAACAGCTAATACGATAAAAATTACCGATAAAGCAGCATGTGTTTTTCTTAACAGTAATCCACCTATTAAAAGAAAGATTTCAATAATCGTTAATGGAATAAAGGCAGTAAAAGACATTTGGATTGGCTCAAATTTATCAAGTTGTTTTTCTGAATTAATTTTTTTCAAGTAATTCAAACGGCTGCGTTCCTGCATAATTTCTGATTTTTGTTTGTCTTGTTCTTTCAAATATTTTTCTTTTTGCAGCTGTCGATTTTCTATTAAATTTTGTTTAATAATTAATTGACTTTGAGCATTAGAAACCTTCTGTCTTTGATTTGCTATTTCAGTTAAATCTTTAACATTAACCATGCCAGTTTTTAAAATATTATTTTTTGATAAATTATCATGATATTGTAATTGCTGTAAATTTTGATCAAGTTTTTGATATTTTGTAAAATCATTTGTGATTTGCAATTTTTGATATTGAGTTTTTTGCAAATTAAGATTTTCTTCGCGTTCTTGAAGATAAATAATTTTATTCTCTTTGTCTTGTATTTCAGCATTTAGAAAAACGATCTTTTCATCTTTTTCAATTAGAATGTTTAATTTTTCGTTTAATGTATTTTTTTGTTCCATTAATCTTTGAATATAACCATTCTGATAACGTTTTGAATACATTTCTATTTCTGCTTTTTCCAAGCGCTTTTTCATATCATCATAAGACCAATCATATTCAGCTAAACCGATTTTTTTATTTAATTTTGAGTTTAAATCCGTTGTTTTTTGCTGGTCTAAATTAAAATTTTCTACAAAGACTGTATTAATAAATTCTGTTTCTGAAATTTTAAATAATTCGATACCTGGCTGATGTGGATTTTTAAGATGAATTTTCTCTTCTGTTTCATTTGAAATTAATTTAATCTGATCATTCGCCTTATTTTCTGCAAAGGTCTTTTGCAGTCGATAATCACGATCTTGAAAAGAGAATACAATACTACCACCCATGCTCTCCTCAGACCAAGGACGATATTTTTTACGATTATTAGTCTCTGCTGAAAAACCGCTTGTATCAAAATCGTAAAACATAGCTCGAATAAATTGCTGAATTGTAGTTTTTTCACTTTCATTTTTACCAAATATAATTTGAAAGTCTGAGGAAAAATCAAGTGTAATGTCTTTAATTTCACCAAATGCTTTAATATAAATTTGCTTAATTTTCATAAATATCAATATCCTGCTCTTCAGCCTGCATTGTGTAATAATAAGCCTGTTCAATCATTCTCATTGCATCTTTTAACGGCAAATTTTCCATACCTAAATCATCCAAAACTTGGCTCAAAAGATCTGGTTGTACAGCAAGTTTTTTAGCATAACGACTAACATCACCTCGCAGTGAATGTTCTTGCAAAAGTTCTTTATAATTAAATTTTATTTTAGTCTGATCTTGTATTTCAAGATAAAAGAAATACGGCTCTAATTTTTTAGTAAGTAAATTCAAATTTATTTTTTTGGAAACATTTCCTATTAAGATTAATTGATACAAATTTAATTTTGCTGTTTTTATGTTTATATCAGATAATATTTTTTGCATAATATTTTCATTAAATCTTATATTATCTTCTTGTTCTAAATTTGAAACATCAAGTTGAATTTGATCAAAATAAATTTGATATATTGGTAAGAAAGTCATGGATATTTTGTTGGAATTATTATCTATTTCTATTAATTGAGCGCCTTTTTTTCCTGTCTCATCAAAATCTCTACCTTGCACACAACCATTATATAAACAAGGAATTTTTCTAGAAGTATAATAAGGTTCAATGATATTATGAATATGCCCTAGCTGAACTAAATCAAAGCCTAATTTATCAATCCAGTCTATGGAAATAGGATTATAATGTGATTCATGGTTTAATATATCCCCATGTTGTACCAAAACATTTAGATGATTTCTCTTTTTCGCATAAACAAGTTCATCTGCGTCTTTCCAAAGATTATAAAGTGCTGATTGACCAGTGAAGGCTTTTCCCCAAAAAGTAATATTCCATTCTGGAAATTCAAAATACAAAGTCTCCGGATCAAATAAATAGACATTCTTTAATTCTTCAAATTTATTCCAATAACTGTTGATATGCCAATAATCATGATTTCCTGGATTTATAATGATTTTAATGTCAGGTATGGTTTGGAATCCGTCAAAAACTCTTTGTAATGACAAATTATCCACTTGAACAGAATCAAATAAATCACCAGCAATGATTAGAAAATCAACCGAGTATTTTTTTGCTATTTTAATTATTTCATAAAAAGAGTTAAATTGTGCCTCTTGAACTGTTTTTCTTTTCGCTGAATCTAAAAATTTAAAAGGTGAGCCCAAATGAAAATCAGCGCTGTGTAATATTTTTATTTTTTCTTTTGGCATAATTCCTCCAATTTTGTTTATAGATACTATCATAGCAAATTCAGAAAGAATAATTCATTTTTTTATGCTAAAATATGTTGATAAATTGGATTCAATATTTTTATGTATTATGGAGGAATAAATGAAAAAGAATCAAAAATTAGAGCAAGAAGGCATTAATGCAATTCGCGTTTTATCAATTGACGCGGTACAAAAAGCAAATTCTGGTCACCCAGGCATGCCACTCGGTGCAGCCCCTGTTGCTTTTGAACTATGGGCAAATCACATGAAACATAATCCTAGTAATCCAGATTGGTTTAATCGCGATCGTTTTATTTTGAGTGCTGGACATGCTTCAATGTTACTTTATTCATTATTGCATCTTTTTGGTTATGGTTTAACTAAAGAAGATTTAAGTGAATTTCGCCAAAGAAATAGTAAAACTCCAGGCCATCCAGAACTTTTGGATACCAAAGGTGTTGAAATGACAACTGGACCTTTAGGTCAAGGTATTGCCACTGCTGTCGGTTTTGCCATGGCAGAAGCCCATTTAGCTGATCGTTTTAATACAGCGGAACAAAAAATTATTGATCATTATACTTATGTGCTAACAGGTGATGGTTGTTTGCAAGAAGGTGTGAGCAGTGAAGCAAGCTCTTTAGCTGGCCATTTAAAATTAGGAAAATTAATTGCTTTTTATGATCGTAATCAAATCACAATTGAAGGTTCTACTGATTTAGCATTTGATGAAGATGTTGCAAAGCGTTATGAAGCTTATGGCTGGGAAGTAATTGATGTTGCTGATGGCAATGATACTGTAGCTATTGGTCAAGCAATTGAAAAAGCCAAGGCTAATAAAGATCAACCTTCTATCATTATTTCACATTCTCAAATTGGTTATGGTTCACCTTTAGTTGGTAGTGCTTCTACACATGGTTCACCTTTGGGTGAAGAAAATATTATAGAAACCAAGAAAGCTTTAGGTTGGGATGTCAATTTAGAACCTTTTAGTATTCCACAAGAATTAGAAGAATACATGCAAGAAGTTCAAACAGATTTAAGTCAATCCGAGGCTGAATGGAATACTTTATTTGCTGATTGGCAAAAAGCAAATCCTGAATTAGCTGAGGAATTTGAACAATGCCTCAATCCTGATATCGATGCTATTGAAAATGATCCAGAATTATGGGATTTCTCAGGTTCTGCTGCTACCAGAAAGACAAGTGGTGTTGTTTTAAATCGCCTTGTCAAACATTTACCTGGTTTAATAGGTGGATCTGCTGACTTAGCCCCTTCTAATAATACTCATATGAATGACTTGCCTGAGTTCTCTGCCCAGAATTATTCCGGTCGTAATATTCATTATGGTATTAGAGAATTTGCAATGACTTGTGTTGTTAACGGCATGGTTTTACATGGCGGTTTGCAAGCTTTCGGAGCAACTTTCTTTGTATTCGCTGATTATATGAAACCAGCTTTACGTCTGGCAGCTCTCATGAACTTACCTTCATTATTTATTTTAACCCATGATAGTATCGGTGTTGGAGAAGATGGTCCAACTCATCAACCTATTGAGCAATTAACTATGTTGAGAGCTACACCTAATACTTATGTTTATAGACCTTGTGATGGTAAAGAAACAGCTGCAGCTTATCTCTTTAATTTAAAAGAGAAAAAGACTACCGTACTTGCTTTAACCAGACAAAATCTTCCAACTTATGAACAATCAAGCAAAGAAGCTTTAAAAGGTGCTTATATCTTCCAAGATAGTGAAAAAGAGCCTGAATTAATTATTATGGCTTCTGGCTCTGAAGTCGAACCTGCCTTAGAAGCTCAAAAAGAACTAACTGCTCAAGGCAAACAAGTTCGTTTAGTTTCTGTTCCATGTATGGATGCTTTCTTAGATCAAGATGCCGATTATATTGAATCTGTATTACCTAAAAACGTCCAAAAACGTATTGCAATTGAAGCTGGCGCAACTATGTCTTGGTATCGTTTCACTGGATCTGAAGGTATTGTCATTGGTTTAGATCATTTTGGTGCTTCAGCTCCTGCTAATCTTTTATTTGAAGACTTTGGTATTAATAAAGATGCCATTCTTGATGCAGCTAATAAATTATTATAATTTTTAGATTTATAATTATTTGATTTAAAGCCATATTCTAGCTAGAGTATGGCTTTTTTTATATTCATATTTAATTATTTTGCTTTATAGTTTAATATAAATAAAAGGTTTTCAAAAAAATATTTAATTTTGAACACCTGTAAGAGTTTATAGGTTTATTGAATTTTGACGGAGGGATAAGTATTTTGAATACAGAAAAAAAATGGACTGATTTTAATACTTTAGATGATGTTCTTAATTCAAAGCTAGGATTTGAATTATTATCATTTGTCACCTATTACAGTGGCAAGTCTATCAATGATTTAAATAAGTTTTATTTGCGAACTCTGCCTTTAAAATCATATAAATTAATCTCTCGATTATCTGGCATTGAATTTGATAAAGAATTGATTAAATGGATAATTCAAAAGTTAAATAAGGAAGCTCATTTTTCTTTTGATCAATTACAAAAATCTAATTTTGAAAAAAAATGGTGGAAAGAAAGTACTGTATATCAAATTTTCGTGCCTAGTTTTTTTGATTCTAATAATGATGGCTTTGGTGACTTACAAGGAATTATCAGCCATTTTGAATATTTATTAGGATTAAATGTAAATACGCTATTACTTAGCCCCATTTTTGATTCACCAATGGATGATGCTAATTATGATATAAAAGATTATTTTGAAATTAATCCTAAATTTGGAACAAAGGCGGATTTAGAAGAATTAATTTTGCTTTGCCATCAACATAAGTTTAAGTTAATTTTAACCTTTCCCTTAAATCAAACTTCTGATCAACATGCTTGGTTTCAAAGCCTTTTAAATTCTGATTCAGTCAGCAATTCTAAATATAAAGATTATTATATTAATAAAAACATGCCTAATAATTGGTTGTCTCTTTATAGTGATTCAGCCTGGCGTTATGAGCGAATCCCTAAACGATATTTTCTTCATTTAAAAAGTAATCATCAGCTTGATCTTAATTGGCATAATCAAGATCTACGCCATGAGATGATTAATTCGATGAAATATTGGCAAGATTTTGGTATTGATGGTATCTTTTTTGAATCTTCTGGCATTATGGTTAAAGATCAAACTTACCCAGATGGCAATCGGGTGATTGCTAATCTAACAGGTATTAGTGGGGTTGAACATTATACTTATCAATACGAATTATTAACTTATTTAGAAGAAATATATACAGCTTTAAAAAAAGATAATCCAGATTTTCTTATTATTGCTGATAATCAGAGAATGCATTCCAATTATAATAAATTAATCTCTGGTGATGCCACTAATCGTAGTGATTTAGGTTTTTCTTATTTACAATTTGAAAATCCAGGCGGAAGACGCTTTACCTCTGAATTTTTATCTTTAGATCATTTAAGTAGTACATGGTTTAATATGCAAGAAGAATCTGATAATTCATATTGGCCTGTTCTTTTTTGTGAAGACGCTAAACATCCTAGAATTGTTAGCAGAATAACCAAAAACCAATTTTCTCGGACTCAAATTTCAAAATTAATAGCCGTGTTACAATTAACCTCAAAAGGTACGCCTATTATATATCAAGGGCAAGAATTAGGTCAGGTAAATGCTCCTTTTCATAATATCAATCAAATTCGAGATATAGAAAGTCAAAATAAATTCGAAGAATTAAATGAAACTCAAGAAATCACAGATCATTTTGATTCTTTTGAAAGAACTATCAGAGGTAGTCGTGACCATGCCAGAGTTCCCATTGCTTGGGATGATAGCCTTAATAATGGTTTTTCGAAAAATAAATCCACATGGATAGATGCTTTTGCTGATCCAGGTATGTCAGTTGAAAATCAAACCAATGATTCCCATTCCGTTTTAAATTTTTACCGCAATCTAATCTCGATGAAATCACATTTTACGACTCTCACTTATGGTTCACTTTTTATTTTGAGCCCCAAAAATGAAAATATGAAACGTTATCTACGTTTTGATAAAGAAAATGCATTTTACATTGAAGTCAATTTAACTGATGAAGAATTGAACACAATGGGTATTGATAAACCAACATTGCAACATATTAATGAACGTAACAATTTAAATTTAAGAATTCCAGATAATTTAGATCAAGTTATTCTACTTTCAAATTATCCTGATCGAAATCAACAAGAATTAATTAAAAACTCTCCTTTACGTGCATATGAAGCATTTATAGTCAAAATTTATTAAATAATTGTCCTTAACAAAAACATCAAACTAATCATGATTTTATTTAACATTCCATCATGATTAGTTTTTTCTTGATTAGTTTTTTTCTTGATCCGAGCGTAAGTGACAATTTTTATATTTTTTACCAGAACCACACCAACAAGGATCATTTCTACCAGGCATAATTTTTTTAGTAACCGGAGCTGCTTTACTCGGCATTTTTTGAGCAGATTTCTCACCAGCTGCCATTCTCGCTAAGTCTATTGCCTTTTGTCCACCTTTTAAACCTTCTTGAAGATTACGTTTTTCAGGTCGATTTTTGTATTTTGCGCTACTTTCAACATCTATCTTTGCTCTCATCATAAGGCGAACACAATCTTCTTGAATTCCATGTGTCATGGCCTCGAACATATCAAAACCATCGCGCTTATATTCGACAACGGGATCATGTTGAGCATAACCACGTATGCCAACAGAATCACGCAAACGATCCATCGCATCAATATGATCCATCCAATAGTTATCAACAGTTTTTAACAAAATATATCTTTCTGCTTCAAAGAGAATTTCATCTGAGCCTAGATTTTCAGCTTTTGCATTCAAACTGTTTTCTGCATCTTCCATGAGTTTTTGACTAATCTCTTCTTCTGAAAGATGACCAGACAATTCTTTTAATTCATTAATTGATTTCAAATCACCTAATAAATAATGAAGACGAGTGATTAAACCAGGCATATCCCAATCATCTAAATTTGTAGAATTCATACTATATTGAGAAACTGCATCTTGAATCATATTTTCAATATATTTAATAAAATATTGATGGACATTTTTACCATGAAGAACCTGTCTTCTTTGTTCATAGATCAGATTTCTTTGTTGATTCATAACATCATCATATTGAAGAACATTTTTACGAATAGAAAAATTGCGACCTTCCATATTTCTCTGTGCTGATTCAATCATTTTGCTTAACATGGGATGGTCGACCTCTATATCTTCACCCAAACCAAATGATTCAAAGACTCGATCCATTTTTTCACCGCCAAATAAGCGCAAAAGATCATCTTCAAAAGCTAGGTAAAATTTTGAAGTACCAGGGTCACCTTGTCGGCCAGCACGGCCACGAAGCTGATTATCAATTCGTCTTGATTCATGGCGTTCTGTTCCTAATATATATAATCCACCAGAAGCAATAACTTGTTGTTTCTCGTCAGCAATAGAATTCTCAAATTTATTTTCTAATTCAGAGAATAATTTTCTTGCATCTAAGATTTCCTGATCATCAGTAATATTGTGCGAATTTGCTTGTTCTATTAAATCTTCTGAATAGCCTTGTTTACGCATTTCTTGCTTTGCCATAAATTCGATATTACCACCAAGCATAATATCTGTACCACGACCAGCCATATTAGTAGATATCGTAACTGCTCCAAGTCGACCCGCTTGAGCAACAATCTCTGCTTCTCGTTGATGATGTTTTGCATTTAAAACATTATGCTTAATTCCGGCTCTATTAAATAAAGCTGACAAAGTTTCAGATTTTTCTACCGATATCGTACCAATTAAAATAGGTTGACCTGTAGCATGTATTTCTTTGACTTGTTCAATAATGGCATGGTATTTACCATTTTCAGTTTTGTAAACTGAATCAGCAAGATCTTTTCGAATCATTGGTTTATTCGTTGGAATTGAAATAACATCTAATTTATAAATTTCTCTAAATTCATCTTCTTCTGTCATGGCTGTACCAGTCATACCAGACAATTTTTTATACATTCTAAAATAATTTTGGAAGGTAATTGTTGCTAAAGTTTTGCTTTCTTCTGCAACTTCAACGCCCTCTTTAGCTTCGATAGCTTGATGTAAACCATTACTATAACGTCTGCCTGGCATTAAACGGCCAGTGTTTGCATCTACAATAACAACTTCATTATCATTAGTAACAACATAATCTTGATCACGAAACATTGTCCCATGTGCTTTTAAAGCATTATTGATATGATGATTGAGTAAAAAGTTTTCAGAATCCGTTAAATTGTCAACACCAAAAAACTTCTCTGCCTTACTGACTCCTTTTTCTGTCAAAACTGATGTTTTAGCTTTTTCATCTATAACATAATCTGCATTGCCTTGTAGTTCAGCTCTTTCTTCATAGGAAAGCTTATCATCTGTTGCCTTAAACGTTTTTCCTGTCATTCCTGCTATCAATTGATTCGTTTGACGATATAGATCCGAAGACTCGCCACTTGAACCAGAAATAATTAAAGGTGTTCTAGCTTCATCTATTAAAATACTATCGACTTCATCAACAATTGCAAAATTTAAAACTCTTTGAACCAAACGATCAGAAGACGTTACCATATTATCTCTTAAATAATCAAAACCAAACTCATTATTGGTTCCATAAGTAATATCGCTGGCATAAGCTTTTTGTTTTTCTTCATTAGAAAGCCCGTGTATAACTAAACCAACAGACAAGCCGAGATAACGGTAAATTTTTCCCATCCATTCGCTATCTCTTTCAGCCAAATAATCATTGACTGTCACAACATGAACCCCATTACCAGTTAAGGCATTCAGATAAACTGGCAACGTTGCAACCAAAGTCTTACCTTCACCTGTTTTCATCTCAGCAATACGGCCTTGATGTAAAATGATGCCGCCTAAGATTTGAACTGGGAAATGATACATGCCCAAAACTCTTTTTGAAGCTTCTCTTACCGTCGCAAAACTTTCTGGTAAAATATCATCTAAAGTTTCACCATTTTTTAAGCGTTCCTTGAAGACTTGTGTTTGATTTCTCAGTTCTGTCTCTGACATTGCTGTATATTGATCTGCTAAATCTAAAACTTGTTTTTGAATTGGTATTATTTTTTTGATTTCTCTTTCAGAATATGTTCCGAAAACTTTATTAAAAAGACCCATAAACTCCCTTTTTATATAAACTTATTAAGTATTAATTTTATTTTGTATTTTTTTCTATGTTGTAAAGTATACAACATTGTTTTTAAAAATAGCTATTTAATATAAATTATTTATTCTATATGAATATCTTTAAATCAAAATTAGATTGTCTATTTGATATTTTTAATCATCCTTTTCCTTTTTATCCATATAACGATAACTATTACCGTTTTCCTCAATACGAAGACTAATTCCTTGACTATTTGCTGCGTTTTTCATATTGGTAAATATAAGGTCCGATATTTCATATTTGGAATTTTTAGGAATAACAATTATTAACTCACGATTTTGTATATCAGCAGCTTCAATAATATTGGGACTTATTTTTGTTTCACGATTAGAACCTTCAAAATTAGCTAATTGCTTGATTTCATATTGTAATTGTTTTTCAACTTTTGCAATATCTTGATAGGTTGGCGATGTTAAGTCCATGCTTCGAATAGATATGGCTTTTCCATTTTGAAAACCAGATATGACAGGATAATTGAAGGGTAAATTCGCCTTATATTTTTCTCGAAAATATGAACCTCTAACAAAATTATGTTCTGACCAAATATTATCTTCTTCATTATCATTATTTTCTTCTTTAGATCTACCATCATATTCTTGATCAAACTTTGACCATAGAGGTAAAAAGGTGATGGCCGTTTTATTAGTTTTTGTCCAAGGCGTATATACATGATAATTCATTTGTAAACTTAGGACATGATCTGTTCTTTTTTCAATAATTATTTGTCTTTCATCATCTGGTATTTTAATATTTAATTGATTAGCTCCTTCATGAATCCATTTATCTACCGTTTCTTGTAAAAAATTTTGTAAAAATAAAGAAGCACCTAAATCACCTATAGCATTTTTAAATGTATCGCCTAAATCATCAATTTGTTTCCAGATTTCTTCTATTTTCTCGCCTTCTATTTGCTCTCCTGCCACTTCTATTAAGGGTATAATGACTGATAGTTCTTTAGAGGTTTGATCAAGAGCATAACGCATTATAATTTCATGCTGAACGGTCAAGGTTGCAGAAATCATAAAGTAAGTAATAAATAAAATAATTGGAATAATAAGAGCTGTTTCCAAAACCATATTACCTTTTTGTGATTTAATTTTTCTTTTGATTTCATGCATAAATTGGTCCTCAATTATCTTGATCACGAAAATCTGAGAAGCTTCTTTTCATTGTTATCTCTTTATTATCAAAACTGCCTTTTAAATTAAAAGTAATTCCAAATTGCTTTGGAATTGTATTTTTGCGAACTCTTGTCATTCCAGTCAATAAATTATCTTCTGATATTGTTAATAAAAAGATACGCATAAAATCTTTATAATTGATCTCGATATCACCATTCGCTAATTTAATTATCATCGTTTTGCCAGATAATACTTTGTTAACATCTTTATTTGTATTTGCAACTACATCAATTAACATAAACAAATAGGATACGGATTGTGGTTCTATAATAACTGTTCCAAGACTTATTAATGCAATACTGCCACATAGAATGCTAGCTTCGGTTAAATAAATGGCTTGTTTATTTTGATCACTTAAACTATCCATCAAATGATAAGCAAAGCAAGCGGCCGTAATTGAATTTTTTGCGGTCGCAAAAGCTTTATCTGATTGATCCTTATTAAAAATAATTTGTTCTACTTCATGTTTTCTACCAGCATTTATTAAGTCTTGATGAAATCTACCATCTGGAGTTGTTAAAGCTTGTTTGCTTCCATTTTGTTCAAGTTCAGAACAATGCATTGTATAATATCGGAAAAGATATTCTGATAATAATAAATCATCGACTAAAGGAAGATCATAATTGACAAATAGTTGATCTAAGCCGGCTGCTAAATTTGTAATTGCATTAGGTTCTAAAGGGTTATTCGGAACATTATTCCCTGTCGATTCATAAATGGGAATCAGCATATTTTTCGCTTCAGTTATTGTTTCATCTAATAATTCAACACCTGCATTAAATAAATTTTCTTTTTCTAATTCACTAAGTTCTTCTTTTTCTTCCTTTCCTTCATTCTCATCTTTTTCGGAAAGATTTTTAATATTATCTTCAACAATTTCATTATTTAAATTATCTGGAATAAAGAGAATTTCATCCGTGTCTATTAATGGTTTATCGACAGGAAACAAAGGGATTTCACTTAATTGACTTCCAATGTTTTGATAATTTATATAGCGCGTTTTTAATTCATCTAATAATAAAGCCGGTGCCCGATAGCTCATATGACGAAGAATTTGTTTTTTTAATTGAGAATTTTCCTCTAAATAGCTTTCAGCTGAAATCTGGCTTGAGATGCTAAAAGAGTCATCATAAGCTGATTTTTTATATTCTTTTAAGAGAAAATCATTATTTTGATTTAATTTGCTGATGTCAGTACCCCATAAACCAAATTCTTGCCATAATTGTCTATCATAATCAGCCAAAGTTAAATCTAATTCATTTTGACATGCTCTAAGAAAGTCTAATTCATCTCGATCTACTTGCGCATTGGCAAAAATGACAAATAGAATCAGCATAATAACAGGCATAATAATTAAAAATAATAAACTCAAACTTCCGTCTTGTTCATATAATTTTTGCTTTATTGTTTTAATGAACTTTTTATTATTTATTTTAATCATCATTACCTCTATGAATACCTTTAATCAATACTTAAAGTATATATATCGTGCGCAAAAGAAATAATTTCTTGAATTTTTTGTGGATTAACTTCTAATTTTGTTATTGTGTTTTCAACTTGAAATGAATATAAATTTTGATTTTTTTCTTTCGTCATTCTAGCTTCAGCAATTATACAAATTTGATTTTCAATTCTCATTTGTACTGGTTTTAAATAAAGAATACCTTGAATGAAAACAGTTAAACTCAAAGGTACCGTTAGCATTGCTTCAATTGAGAACATAGCATATCCCCCTCTTTCTATTGGCTTTTTTATAGCTCAATATCAGAATATGCTTTTAAAGAAATCATTTAATTAATATTTATAGTAAAATTAGGAAAATTAGAAATTTCAAAAAAAATGCCCTGAATTTTTATTTCAGGGCAAAATCAATTTTAATGATTGTAAACGTATTATTTTCTTAGTTCAATATCTTTTTTAGACATAGCAGAAATAATTTTTTCTATTCTTGGATTTACATCCTGATCACTCAAAGTACGATCAGGTGAACGGAAGGACAGTGAAAAAGCTATAGATTTTTTACCTTCTGTAATTCCTATGCCTTGATAGACATCAAAAATCTCAATTTTTTCTAAGAATTCTCCAGCTAAATCAGTAATTTCTTTTTTCAAACTGGCAACCAAGATACTTTCGTCCATTACAAAGGCTAAATCACGCGTAATGGCAGGAAATTTGGGCAATGCTTGATAGCTAAAAGTTTTACGCTTAGCATCTAAAAGTAAAGCTAAATCGAGATCTGCCAAGAAAACAAAATCATTAATTTCAAAGTTTTCTTTTAATGATGGATGGACTGTACCTATATAACCAATTGCATAATCATAATCAGGTAAATAAATCAATGCTGATTGTCCTGGATGCAAATACGGATAATTCTCATCCGTTCGTTTTACTTCATATTCTTCTATACCAAGCATTTCGAACAGTTTTTCGACAATACCTTTAACTAGATAATATCCCTCAGCTTTGTCATTGATTTGAGAATAGAATTTCGCAATACTTAAATGAACTCTTTCATCTGGTAAAACAAGATCACGTTCTTTAGTAATAGCTGTATCTTTAATTGGCAAAACACCACGTGGATGGAAGGTTTTACCTAGCTCATAAATTAAGCCTCCTTTATTTCCATGTGCCAAATTATATTCCACGACATTTAATAAACTTGGCAATACAGAAGTACGCATTTTAGAATATTCTTCACTTAAAGGATTTAGAAT
>DIRM01000028.1:31407-46707 GCA_002427545.1 Mageeibacillus sp. UBA5436
CCTGAGCCATTCATTAATGCATGTATATTTTCAATATCTAATTGTCTTTTGCTTCTGCCACCTAAAGTAATTGAATTGTCTTTGCTAAATTTGCTTTCAATTCGATTGTAACCGTATATTCTAGCTATCTCTTCTGCTAAATCTGCCTCTAATATTAAATCACTTCTAAAATAAGGAATCGTTGCAATATATTCTTTTTCAAGATCTGTCTTGTCAATTTTTAATTCTAAAGAGGTCAGGATATGATTGATTTCCTCATCTTCTAAATTTAAGCCAGCAATTTTATTTAAATGAGATCCTTGATATTTTACAGTTCTTTTTTCACTCTCTGTTTTTCCTACTAGAATTTCTGTTTTTGCAACTTTACCACAATCTAATAATTCGATTAAATAGCATGCTAAGTCCATTGCTCTTTGTGCATTTTCAATTGGTAAACCTTTTTCAAAACGTAATGAAGCTTCTGAGCGAATATTATATTGTTTAGCTGTTTTACGTACTGACATAGGGTCAAAAATCGCTGCTTCGAAAAGAATCTCTTTTGTAGAATCACGGACTTCTGAATTTTCTGCTCCCATGACACCAGCTAAACCAATAGCTCTCTGGCTATCAGCAATGACAAGATTCTCCGAATTCATCTTAATCTCTTTACCATCTAATAAAACCATGTCCTCACCATCTTTGGCTCGACGAACATGTATGGCATGATCATTGAGATAATCTAAATCATAAGCATGCATGGGTTGACCTAAGGCAAGCATTACAAAATTGGTAATATCAACTATATTATTAATAGGTCTCATTCCAGCTGCTCTTAATCTTTGCTGCATCCAAAATGGTGAATGCGCAATTTTAATGTCAGTAACGACTCGAGCAATAAAAGTTGAACATAAATCTTCTGCTTCTATTGAAACAGAAGCAATATCTTCTGTTTTAATGTCTGAGAATTTTTCTGGTTTATTATTAATCGGCGTAAAATCATCATCAAAAGTTACAGCTGATTCTCTAGCTAAACCTTCTACCGATAAACAATCTGGGCGATTTGAAGTGATCTCAAATTCAATGATGCTTTGTCCAATGCCTAAATACTCTAAGGCATCAATGCCAATTTCTGTCTCTTCTGGCAATACATAAATTCCATCGGCGGCAGCTTCTGGAAAATCATGAATGCTAAATCCCAATTCATCAATTGAGCAAATCATACCATTTGATTCGATACCACGTAATTTGACTTTTTTAATTTTGAAATCTTTACCTAAAGTCGCATTAGGTAAAGCTACAATAACTTTTTGGCCAGCTGCAACATTAGGTGCTCCGCAAATAATCTGCAAAGTTTCCTTGCCTACATCAACTTGGCAAACATTAAGGTGATCAGAATTTGGATGGGGTACGCACTCTTTTACAAATCCAGTTACAATTTGAGATAAATCTTTGCCTTCAATTTCATAAGTTTCAACTTTAGAGCCTGACATTGTCATCCCTGCCATGAATTCCTCGATTGTACCGTCAAAGTTTGTATAATCCTTTAACCATTCTAAAGAAATTTTCATTTATCTCACCTCTATAAATTAAATTGTTCCAAAAAACGTAAATCGTTTTCATAGAATGAACGAATATCTTTAATATCATATTTCCCCATGGCAACACGTTCCATGCCAATACCAAAGGCAAATCCAGAATATTTCGATGAATCAATACCGCAATTTTCTAGAACTTCTGGATGAACCATACCAGCTCCTAAAATCTCAATATAGCCTTCGCCGTGACAGGTTTTACATTCAGGATCATGTCCATCACATGTCCAACAAGAAATATCAACTTCACAACTTGGTTCAGTGAAAGGAAAATGATGTGGACGCAAACGAATTTTAGCATCTTCACCAAATAATTTTACAGCAAATAATTCTAATGTTGCTACCAAATCAGACATTCTTAAATTTTCATCAATGGCTAGGCCCTCAATCTGATGGAATACGGGTGAATGAGTGGCATCTACCGTATCTGAACGATAAACACGTCCTGGGCAAACAATATAAATTGGTGGATCTTGCTCTTCCATGACTCGTATTTGTACAGGAGAAGTTTGAGACCTCAATAAAACACCTTTTTCATAATCTAAATAAAATGTATCTTGCTCATCTCTTGCAGGATGTCCTTTTGGCAAGCGTAACATCTCAAAATTATAATGATCTAATTCAACTTCTGGTCCTTCTGCTATCGTATAACCTAAACCTATAAAAATGTCACAGATTTGCTTGGACATGATAGCTAATGGATGTCTAGAACCAAATTCATCCTTTTTACCAGGTAAACTAATATCAATTGATTCAGCAGCAATTTTTTTATTTTCTACTAATTTTAAAATTTCTTTTTTCCTAGTCGCCAAAAGATCTTCAATATAGTTTCTCGTAAGATTTGCTTCCTGACCAAGTTTGGGTCTGTCTTCTTTTGATAATTGACCCATATTTTTCATAATTGCGGTGATTTCACCTTTTTTACCAAGAAGTTGTACTTTTAATTTTTCTAAATCACTCTGTTCTGTGACTTTTTCTAATTCTTCTACAAAGTTACTTCTTATTGCTCGTAATTCAGATAATAGTTTATCCATAAGCCCTCCACATAAAAATCTAACTTTTTAATGATAACATATTTTATTATTGAATGAGATAATATCCTTTAAATCAATAAATAAAAAAGCCGAATATTATTTTACATTCGGCCTGAATCATATTTTAATTTTTGAAATTCTTGTTTACGTTCATAATTAAAATTATTCGAAATGAAAAATTACATAAAATATTGAATATAAGGATTCCGTTCGAAAGCATCCGAAACTCGGAAAGCGGGTCCATGGCCAGGTAAAACCGGCAAATCATCAGGTAATTGGTGTAAGATTTCAATCAATTTTTTTAAAGATTCTTGCATTTGATTCATACTTCCGCCTTTTAAATCTGTCCTGCCAATACTATCAGCAAATAAGACATCTCCAGAAAATAAAACAAATGGCTTAATTATTGAATCTTCGCGATACGAAACTAATATAGCCGAACAACCTGGACAATGACCTGGTAATAGGTAAAATTTAAAAAATAAATCTTTTTCTATTTCAATAATCTGTTCATCATCATAATAAAAGTCAGGATCAGAGAAAGTACGAGGTTGACCAAACATAGCTGAACAATTAGCTAACGGGTCAGTTAATAAAGGTTGATCTTTTTGGGGCATGGCAAACTTAACACGGCTACCAGCACGCCATTCATCAACTTGATTAATATGATCAAAGTGAAAATGAGTCGCAAATATACCATTTAAATCTCGAGCAATAGAATCATCAAAATCAATACTTGGATCAATTAAATAATTCTTATCTGTTTGGATTAAATAAGAGTTCGCATGTTGCCAGTTTTCTGGTATAACCTTATATTTTAAATTATTCAACATTTTATCAATAACATTATCTAAGTAATTCGCGCCAATCTAAATCACCACGATCAATAGCAAGAACCAATAATTCAGCCGAAGCTACATTGGTTGCATAGGGAATACTATTAGCATCACATGATTTTAAAAGAGAATTAGGTTGATCATAAGTTCCTAATAAAGTATCTCTTAAATAAATTACAGCATCAATTTCATTATATGTTGCTTTAGATGCCAATTGCTCTATACCAGCAGAAATATCTGTTGCCAAAGTTTCAACAGTTAAATCTGTATTCTCTCTAATTGATCGCGAAATATTAAAAAGTGAAATTAAACGATGTTTTTCTAAAATTTGATTATAAGCAATACAAAAGTTAACCAATAAATCATATTTTCTTGTATCTGCAATTAGTACAATATTCACGAATGCCTCCTAGAAACTAAGCTAATTATTATTTTATATAATTTAACTAATATTTTCAATGTTTTTTTATTTTTTTTGTTTTAAACGTCCATTTTTTTATTCATAACCAAAATATGCATCTAAGATTTGTTTTGCTACATCCGACATACCAGAAAGCATTGTGTTCTCTATAACTCCTGCAAACACAATTTCGGGATCATCCGCAGGAGCATAACAAACAAAAAGTGAATTAATTTGAATATTTTCACTTGTGCTATTTTGAACCTCTGCAGTTCCTGTTTTCATGGCAACAGGCACTGGATAATCATTAAAATTTTCATAAGTTGCGGTACCTGGATTGTGTCCAAGTCCTTCCATAGCATCACGAATCATCAAAATTGTAGTTTCTGAAAAACCTAGATTTTCAATTTCGATAACCTCTGGTTTGATGATTTCTCCACTTTCATTGCTTATCTCTTTAATAACATGTGGCTGTACTAAATTTCCAGTCGCTATGCCGCTGATACCTCTACACAATTCCAATAAGGTATAAGAATTGTATGATTGGCCAATGGACGATTGAGCTGTATCAGCTGGAAACCATAATTGATCTTCAGGCAATGCTTCGGTTTGTTGTTTTAATTCAGGGCTGGGTCTAATTCCTTTAACTTCACTAGGTAAATCAACATTTGTATATTCACCCATTCCTAATTTTTTATACATTTCTGTCAGTTTATCAATGCCTGTATCGATACCCATTTTGAAAAAATACAGATTACAAGAAGTAACCATGGCATCATGTAATGTTAAGGCACCATGTCCCTCTACTGGTTTAGAGTAACAGCTCCAAACCCTATAGCCAATTTCTTCTGTTCCATTACAAACATAAACCTGATCTTCTGGTGTGATAATCCCATTTTCTAAAGCAGCACAGCTTGTAAATGTTTTAAAGGTGGAAGCAGGAGCATATGTTTCAGAAATAACTCGATTTAGCATTGGTTTATTTACATTATCTGCAAAATAAGCCTCAACTCTTTTTTCTGCTTCTTCATCATATTGAGACAAAATAAAATCTTGAGGATCGTAATTAGGAATGCTTACCATAGAAATAATGGCACCTGTTTTAGCATTCATGGTAACAACACTTGAAGATAAAGGATCATCTCCTTTTTCTCTAATTTTTTCCATATTTTCTGCTATAGCATTTAAAGTTGCTCTCTGAATGTTTGTATCTATAGTTAAACGCACCTTATTACCAGCTTTTGGATCAATACCGCCTTCGCCTTGTACATATTCATAATCACCATCTGAATTTTTTTCCCAATAACCATATGGAATACTACCAGGCGTACCATGTAAATATCTCTCTGCCGATAATTCCACCCCGCTTTTACCGATTGTATCATTTAAGCCATAGGAAAATGATTTATAGTTTTGATATTCGTTTTCTGAAATTTGGCCTGTATAACCAAGGACATGAGAAAATAAGACACTATTACTCGTATATTGTCTTTGTGAAGTTTCTGCTATTAAAACACCCGTATATTTTTGATTTTGTTCTCCAATGATATTAATCATGTTTTGATTAACAGGGCCTCCCACTAAAATAGCTTTGCCAGTCACAAATTGCCAATTATTTACAAGAATAAGATAACGCATTTGCATGATTTGAAAGGCTTCTTCTACAGTATATAAGAAATTACCGCCTGCCTCATAATCTTCAATTTCAAATTTTGTATACAATAAATAATTATAAAATTCTTGTGGATCAAGTATGACTTGTCCGTCTTTATTTTTTGTACTTGATTCAGGTTTCAGAGCAAATAAATCTTCATTTTGCTGCCAACGTTCAATTTGTGTTAAATCTTTTTTAAAAACAAATTTTGCATCAGATTTATCTTCGAGTAATTTTGAATCAGATGAATAATCAAAATATTCTAATAAATCTTCGGGTAAGGCAACACCGTTTTCCAACATTAAATTGGATAGATTCAGAAGCAAGGCATTAAGAGCTTTATTACTTAAATTCGCATCACTGATATAGAGCATTTTTTTGCTAATCGAATAGGCTAAAGTTTCGCCCTTTAAATCGACAATATCTCCTCGTGGTGCTTCTACTGTCATTTGCGCTTTTTCTCCAATGGTCTCTTCAACTTGATTCACATCTGCTAGACTTAATTGCAAAATTGAAGTACGAAACAAAATAATGATCAGCATGATAATAAAGATAGCTCCAATAAGAATGTAGCGAGAAAACAAAGTATTTTTTTGATCAGTGTATTTATCTGAATTAGATTTTTGAAAAGTTAAAAAATTAAACTTTGACATTAAAGTTCTCCTTTAATTTTTAATACATCTTCAGCATATACGTCTTTCTCTTTCTTTATAAAAGGTATGATTCTTGATATAAGTAAATAAGTAAGCAACATCGCAATTAAATTAAGAAGGATAGATTGAACGATTTGGTTTTTAAACGAAAATAATACTTGTTCCAATGAAAATTTTTGTTCGGATTGGAATATATTCAAAATATTCAAAGCAAGAGTTTCTAAAAAATTGGTAATCACACTCAATAAAATAATTTGAACCGGTAAGAATCTAAAGCGTTTTTGCCATACAAATTGAAATAAATGTCTGGCCAAATAAATGCCTAGGATACCCAAAATAATACTTAAGCCAAAAATTCTACCAAATAGGATATCACGCATTACACCTGCTATTATAGCCAGAAGAATGCTCCATTCTGGCTCATTAAAATAAGAAAATGTCCAAATTAAAACAAAAAAGAAGTCAGGATAAATTGATAATTCAGGAAAAATATTTTGACTGATTTGCTGACAAGCAAAAATAATCAAGATATATAAAATAATTTTTAAAACTGATTTAAATTTGCCTTTCTGCATTTTTTAATTTCCTTGTTGTTCATCCGTAACTGATATTGTTTCATCGGAAGTTTGTTCACTTGTTTGAACTATTTCTTCACTTTCTTCAATTTTTTCATTTTCTTTTGTTTTTTCAGTTACTTCAGTTTCAGAGTTGTCAGGTATTTCTTCAATATCTTTATTTGTCAAAACAAAAACACTTTCTGTATCGCCAAAATTAATTGCCGGCTTAACAATCGCTGTTTGATAACCTTGCGAATCAACAGACAAGATTTCTACCACTTCACCTAAGGACAAACCATAAGGAAATATTCCACCTAAACCACTTGTAATAATTTGATCACCCACATTTAGGATAGTTTCAGCTGGAATCTCTTCAATTTTGCATAAACCTTGGTTTTTTAAATCCTTATCGCCTTTAAAAATAAATGCTTGACCTCGGTTTTCTTTAAGGAAACAACTAACTGAAAAGCCTTCACTTGTTAAAGGTAAAACTTTTGATGTTAATGCATCACTATTATAAATTCTACCAAAAACATAACCATTCGCATCAATTACTGGGAATCCTTCCTTTTCAGATAAATCAATACCTGCATCAATTCCTCTGTCAATACGATATAAGTTTAATTGGTTATTTAATGGTTTTTGTAAAATTCTAGCACCAACAAAGTTTACATAGTCATATTTATTGGAAAGATTGTAAATATTCTTTATTTTATCAAATTCTATGGCTGCGGCTTCATTTTCTTTGACTTGCAAACGAAGCTCAACATTTTGTTCTGTCAATTCTTTATTTTCTTTTATTAAATCATTATTTGATTTTATTGTTAAAAAATAGTTTTTACTTTTTTCACTAACTGTATCGATTAAATTTTCAATTGGTCTTAACAAAGCTGAAAAAGGTGAACTCGTCTTATTGACAATACTATTTGGAATCAATGAATAAATCATTAAAATAACAACAATAATTGCTACTATAAAGATTAATAAATAACGATTTCTTTTATTCTTGAACACAAATAAAATAACCTCTCATTTGAATTAAATCCATTCTAATATTTTTTAGAACAAATTAAAAATAACCAGCAGATTTTAAACTTATTGTCGCTTTAGCAGATACAATGATGTGATCTAAAACAGGAATATTTAACTCATTGCCAATTTTTGCAATCATTTTAGTTGTTTTAATATCTTCCATTGATGGATCTGGCTCGCCACTAGGATGATTATGTGCCAAAATAATACCAGCTGCATTACAACGAACAGCTTCTCGAAATATTTCTTTAGCATCAATTTGTATAGATTTTACATCACCAGTTGCAACTTGCACTGAACGAATTAATTTTTGTTTTATATTCAAAAGAGCAACATGAAATTCTTCTCTTGGTAAATATTTTAAACGGTTATTAAAATAAGCAATGGCATTGCTAGAATTATGCAAATCTTCTTTTTCTTCATTCTTAACAAAATGTTGAATGCGTTTTCCCAATTCTATTGCAGCATGAAGTCGTATTGATTTAACGCGGCCGATACCATCAACGGTTTGTAATTCTTCTAAACTTGCTAGATTTAAAAACTCTAAATTTTCAACTTTTTTTAATAATTCCATGGCTACTTCTAATGATGTTTTTCCATTGATACCACTAGAAATAATGATGGCAATTAATTCTGCATCTGATAAAACGCCTGAACCATATTGTTCCATTTTTTCATATGGTCTTTCTAGTTCAGGCCATTCATTCATAGTCAATTTCTGTTTCACATTTTTACTCGCTTTCTGTTTTTTAGAAATAAAGATAAAAATAATGAATTTAAGATTAACATTTCAATTTTTAATAATTCTTATAAAAATTAACTAGTTCAACTTCTTATTAAGTTAAATCATATCAGTTTTATATCATCAATATTCAGCATGTCCTACAGTTCTTGCAAACGGCAAAACATCACGGATATTATTAACACCGGTTAAATACATAATCATTCTCTCAAAGCCAAGACCAAAACCAGCATGTTTAACACTTCCATATTTTCTTAAGTCTAAATACCAAGAATATTCTTTTTCTTCTAAGTCCAATTCTTGAATACGCTTAATTAATTTTTCATAATCTTCTTCTCTTTGACTACCGCCAACAATCTCACCAATTCCAGGTACAAGGCAATCCAATGCGGCCACTGTTTTACCGTCAGGATTCAATTTCATGTAAAAAGCTTTTATTTCTTTAGGATAATCAGTAACAAAAACAGGTCCCTTGAAAACTTTTTCAGTTAAATATCTTTCATGCTCTGTTTGTAAATCAATACCCCAAGAAACTGGATATTCAAATTTTTGTTTGGCTTTTTCTAATTCTTTAATTGCCTCGGTATAGGTGATAAAAGCAAATTTACTATTAGCCACCAAGTTGAGACGTTCTAATAAGCCTTTGTCCACAAATTGATTGAAGAATTCCATCTCTTCTGGGCAAGTTTTAAGCACATGATTGATAATGGCTTTAATCATTGCTTCCGCTAAATTGGCACAATCATTAAGATCTGCAAAAGCAATCTCTGGCTCTATCATCCAGAATTCAGCTGCATGTCTAGCCGTATTAGAATTTTCCGCTCTAAAGGTTGGCCCAAATGTATAAACATTTCGAAATGCCATTGCAAAAGCTTCCGCTGCTAATTGACCACTCACAGTTAAATTGGTTTTTTTACCAAAAAAGTCTTTTTTATAATTTATTTCACCATCATCTAATAAAGGTGGATTTTGAGGATTAATGGTTGTAACATGAAACATTTCGCCTGCACCTTCTGCATCGCTAGATGTAATAATTGGTGTATGAACATAGACGAAATTTTGCTCATGGAAAAAATTATGAATAGCAAAAGATGCTTCTGATCGAACTTTAAAAACAGCTGAAAATAAATTAGTACGAGGCCTTAAATGGGCTATTGTTCTCAAAAATTCAGGTGAATGTCTTTTGGGCTGTAAAGGATAGTCTTCTGGTGAATTGCCTTCTATAATAACTTCTTTTGCTTTCATCTCAAATGGTTGTTTGGCATCAGGTGTCAAGGTGATTTTCCCATTTATCGTAACAGCAGCTCCATTACCTATTTTGGCAATTTGTTCATAATTTTCACTATATTCTCTTTCAAATACAATTTGTAGAGGTTTAAAAAAAGTGCCATCATTTAACATGATAAAGCCAAAATTTTTCTGTTCTCTAATTGTTCTTATCCAACCACCAACCGTGACTTCCTGTTCTGCATATTTTTCTGGATCATGATATAGGTCATGAATCAATGTATAAGACATTTTGCCTCCTCATCTTGCTTTATCTTTATTTATAATATTTTTTATTTTCCACAACATTTTTTATATTTTTTACCCGAACCACATGGGCAAGGATCATTTCTACCAACTTTTTCTGAATGAGCAATTTTTGATTGTCGCCAATCAAAAAGCATTTGCTGTTGTTCTTCTGGTGAAATAATATTATCCCAATCTTTAATTGTATAAAGCCAATCTGCTTTTGAATCATGCATTGATATAAATAATTTAGTGAAATCAATTTCTAAATTGATTTCACTGTTATCATCAATTTCCTCTAAATCCAAATTATTTTTCAAACTTGAATTAATACCATCAAGGAAACCTATAAAAATAATAGGTTTATTTTGAAATCCTAATTGTTTTTGTAAATCAACAAAATTTCCTTTTAAGCTTTGTTTGGGATCTGCTAGAATTTTCTCATAAGCAGCTGTTTCTAATTTATAATACAAATCAATCTCTGCTAAATTTTGCTGTTGACTTTGTTGATCTTGAAACATAGCGTTCCATTGTTTTAAATAAGAACTCATATTTATTTCCTTTCACGTTAATTAAGTTTAGATTATAGTTCAGAATGAATTTGGCCGTCAAACTTTAACTTCTATTGGCAAACGTCAAACTGGATTTAATTAATAAAGTTTCAAATGATAAACGATCTTCCATTAACCCTTTTTTGACTTGCCAATCTGATAAAAAGCATTGATGATATAGAAATTCTAAATCTGACATTTTTAATGAATTTATTTGCTGCATTAATTTTTTTGCAGCATAGGGATGAATTTTGGCTTGTTTAATTAAATCTCTTTCATTTTGTAATTCTTTGGCACAAATTAATTGTTTAATATGTCGATTAAACATAAAACGAATTAAAGGTAAAGGTTCTTTATTCATTAATAAAATATTTAAAAGACGTAAAGCTTCTTTTGCTCTCCCTCTAGCTATTGCCTCTGTTAATTGAAAAATATTGCCATTAATATCTGGACGACAAACAAAATTAATCATATTTAAATCAATTCCAGATTTTTCTGCATTTTGTGCATATAAAATGACTTTATACATTTCTTGCCTAATCTCTGTCATGCTTGACTCGCAACGACCAATTAAAGCTTCCGCCGCTTCCTTCGTAATTTTCAAATTAGATTTTTGAGCTTGCGCTTGTATCCATTGAAGTAAAACATTAAATTCTTCTTTTTGAATCTCTACCAAAATCAAATCATTCTTTTCCAAATTATTAAGCAGAGATTTTTTTCTAGCATCAATACCCTCTTCTATAAAAACGAGACAGCAATAGGGATTTAACAAGGATAATATTTCTTCAAATTCAGCAATATTTTTCTTTTGTTCTTCATTTTTTCCTTTTTCTGCTGTCGAAAAAAGATGACTATTTTCAACGATAATCACCTTTCGTTCAGAAAGAAAAGCTGGTGTTTGCAGCTCTTGCTTAATACGTAGCAAATCTTGGCTTGTAATCATGCTATCAATCTTAATGCGAATTAAATCTATATCTTGCATTTCTGCTGGAATAAATTTTGAGATAATCATATCTATCAATTGATTGATTAAATATTTTTCTTCGCCATAAAACAGATAACCTTGATGCCAGTTCTCTTGTTTCATCTCTGATCTAATATTTCGATAATTTAATTTTTGCATATTTCTATATTCTGATTATAATCTATCATTCTAAATAGCTTTTCAATTGCCATTCACGATTTTTATATTTTAACATAACCGCCCCATTAATATCGGTTCTTCGTATTTTAATATTTTCATTTTCCAAAGTTTCTAATACTTTTTGATTTGGATGTCCATAATTATTATATCCTACAGAAATTATGGCATATTGCGGTTTAACTTTTTTTATAAAATCCTTTGATGACGATGTTTTTGAGCCATGATGTGCAACTTTAAGAATATCTGCCTCCAAAAGATTGTGGTTAATATCATCTTGATTAGCTGAATTTAAATCATATAAGATTTGCATTTCTACTGTTTCATCTATGTCTCCTGTAAAAAGTAATTTTAAGCCTTCGATTTTAAGTTTAAAACAAAGACTCTCTTGATTTGAATTACTTTGTTTTAGATTTTCTTTAGGTGAAAAATATATGATTTCAATATCTAATCCAATAAAGTTCATTTGATCATCAAAAATTTGATAATTAAGCTTTTGTTTTTCACATAATTGCATTATTTGATTTTGCATGGTTATTTCATTTTGAGAATATTCTGAAATATTATTTGATGAGACCTTTGGTACATAAATTTGCTTAATTAAACGATGCTCTAATAAATCAATAAAACCTCCAATATGATCTTGATCAAAATGACTAAAAATCGCATAATCGATTTTTTTAATACCCAAAGAGTCCATCGCTGGCATAATCACCTGATAGCCTTTATTAATATTACCTGCATCAATCAAAATACTTTTTTTATCTGGAGAAATAATTAAGCAAGAATCCCCTTGACCCACATCAAGGAAATAAATCTCCCATGTTCTTTGCCTAATTTGCCATATATTAAGGAAAATAAAAATGCTCAAAACAAGTGCTATATAACGCTTTCTATCAATCTTTATTGATATTCTATTTCCTCGTAGATGTCTTAAAATATAGATTAGTATAAAAGCAAAAAACAATGCTAAACAAAAAACAAGCATAATAATGGAAATATCATAACCATTTCTCACAAAATAATTTGCAATACTAGAATTGGCAATAAATTCTAAACTCGCTAAAAATCCATCAATCAGCCAATTACACAATTTAAGTATCTTTATGATAAATGGAATGGGTACAAAAATATTTATTAAAAATAATATAAAACTAAAATAAGCAATAAGAAATGAAAATAGTAATGGAAAATATAGCAAGGAATTAAGAATAATGTTGGAAATTTGCCATTGATTAAAATGTAATATTAGAAAAGGTAATAAAGAGATTTGAATAATAGCTGATAAAGCTATACTTTTTAATTTAGGATATTTTATTAATAATGACGATTTATTTAACCAAGGAATCATTTGATATATGATTAAAGCCGCAAAAAAACTCAATTGAAACCCTACTCGAAATAAAATCAATGGATCAAATAAAAGAAACAAGCCAAAAACAATAAGTAAAAGACTTTGTTTTGAAACATACCAGCCATTTTTCAAAAATATAATTTCAAAGACATAAATAAATGTGGTTCTTAATAAACCGATAGGAGCATCTGTTAACCAAAGAAAAATCAAGATAAAGGGCAAGGTTAAGAATAATCGATTAAGTGGTTTTTGCTTGTCAATTTTGGCTAAATGAGCAATTGGAAACAAAAACAGCCCAAAATGAAAGCCAGAAACAGCTAAAATATGCTGTAGTCCTAAATTATTAAAATCTTTTTTAGTTTCTGTTGATAAATACTGTTTTTGACCAAAACCGAGACTCAATAAAAAGTTTGTTGCTCTAGTACTGAATGTTGTTTCCAAAAAATCATGAAATTGCTGATAAAAATAAGTCTTATCAAATATCGAATGAGCCCTTTTTATAATTTTAAAATCCTGATTATATTCATTCTTATTTTTTATGAAATTTATTTTTGCAAAGCAATTATATTGTTTTAAAAAAGCTGCTTCATCAAAACCGCCCGGATTTCTTTGTTTATCCGGAAATTCTATTATAAAATTTCCTGCTATTTTTTTTAATTCTTTTTGTTCTGAATTAAGCCAAATCGCTATATTTTGTTTTTTATTGGTTTTAAATAGAGTTAAAACATTTCCATTTTGAGATTTAAGGATCTCTTCTTTTCTTTCTAACTCTAAATATACTTTCTGATCCGTATTATTTAGAATGGTCAAGGCTTGATTTCTGAAAAAAAATGCCCTTAATCCTAAACATAGTACTATGATACTGATGACTGCAAAGAATTTTTTATCAAAACTTGATAGATAATCAAAAGAGAAAAAATACAATAAAATATAGAGAATAAAGAATATAATAAATAACCAAAATTTCTCTGCTCCAAAATAAATAAAAAGACATGAGAGAAAGACAAATTGTTTTAACCCCCATCTTTCAGCCATAAAAATAAAACTAATACTTCTTTTAAGCAAATTAGTATCCATGAAAATATTATGCTTAATAAGTTGAATTGGATTTAATAAATTTATATATAAAAATCAGTAATTTTGAGATTATTTATGAAATCACAAATTGATATAAATAGATAAAAATTGAAGATTATTCATATGACATCTTCAATTTATGAAGCTATTAATTTTTATTTTGACGCCTGTTTATTTTTTATTGATTCATTAGAACCGTTTCCATAGCTGATTTCATTTGATCTAAGCCCAATTTTTTCTCTGAAGAAACAATAATTGGATTAAAATGTTCCTGCAAGTTTTGATGCAAATGACTTTTGATTAAATCTACTTGTTTTTTAATTTGTGTTTTTTTCAATTTATCTGCTTTCGTTAGGACAATCAAATAAGGAATACCTGCATAATCCAGCCATTCCAACATTTCTATATCATATTGTCCCGGTTTATGGCGAATATCAATCAATTGCACGATCATATGAATTTTTTGTGAATTTAAATAAGAATCTGTTAAAGCAGAAAATTCTTCTATTTCTTTTTGTGAAGTCTTGGCGAAGCCATACCCTGGTAAATCAACCAAATAGAATTTATCATCTACATTAAAAAAGATGACTTGTTTCGTTTTTCCAGGATTTTTTCCTATTCTTGCTAATTTAGAGTTTTGGCAAAGTGCATTAATTAATGATGATTTGCCAACATTTGATTTCCCTGAAATTGCAATTTGAGGTAAGTTGTTTTTGGGGAACTGCTCCTTAAAGCCAGCGACTTGCGCTAATTTTGTATTTTGATAATTTATTTTCATTTCGTTTTGTATACCTCTCTAAACATTGTTATAATAATTCTACATGATTAAGATAGCAAGCGAGGTGTATATGGCAAACTCTAGTAATGATTCGAGCTCATTTACTCGAACAGATTTATTAGTTTTAAAAAATTACGATGATAAAATTTTAAAACCAATAGGTCCTATAGCTATTATTAGTGATCAACTCGATTCCGTACTTTCGGATTCAATTAACTTTCATTTGCGCAATCGCCGCTCTATAACGATTAATGAACATCCAGAACAAAAATCTATACCAGGCTATTATCGTACCGATTATAGAATACCAGTATCTTTAGAAAGATTTCATTCCGGAGAAGGTAAATCTATTATATCAGAATCTGTACGTGGACATGATCTCTTTATCATTACTGATGTTTTAAATTA
>DIRM01000051.1:0-25425 GCA_002427545.1 Mageeibacillus sp. UBA5436
ATTTACTTTGGCAATTACTTAAATGTAATTATAGAAATGTTTGTAGCATATATAACAAACGTAGAGTTTAAAAATATGTTAAAATAAAACTAATCTTATTTTGGTATTTTATATTCAGAATTTTAGTAAATGATGAATTCATAGAAGGTGAGGAAGTCATGAAAGATAAGGCTATTAAAGCAATTAAAGATGGAAAGACAGCGCTCGGGATAGAATTGGGTTCATCACGAATTAAAGCAGTTTTAATTGATAACGCAAGTCAGATTTTGGCTCAGGGTAATTTTGATTGGGAAAATAGTTTAGTTGATGGTATTTGGACGTATTCTTTGGACGAAGTTTGGCTAGGTATAGAATCTGCCTATAAAGCTTTGGCAGATAATGTTTTAGAAAAATATCAATTGCCATTAGAAAATATTGGAGCAATTGGCGTTTCAGCTATGATGCATGGCTACTTAGTATTTGATCAAGATGATCAATTACTGGTACCTTTTAGAACTTGGCGCAATACAATGACTGAAGATGCGACAAAAGTTTTAATCGAAAAATTTAATTACAATATTCCTCAACGTTGGAGTATTGCTCATTTATATCATGCCATCTTAGAAGGCGAAGAACATGTCAAAGATATTCAATTTATGACGACTTTGGCTGGCTATGTACATTGGCAATTGACGGGTCAAAAAGTTTTAGGAATAGGCGATGCTTCAGGTGTATTTCCCATTGATGATGAGACCAGAGATTTTGATCAAAAAATGCTGGAGATCTTTGATGATTTAATTAAAGAAAAGAATTTCACCTGGCATGTATCAGAAATTTTACCTAAAATTTTGAAAGCTGGTGAAGATGCAGGAACACTCACAGAAAAAGGTGCAAAACTTCTTGATCCCAGTGGTAAATTAAAGGCAGGTATCAAAATGGCTCCACCAGAAGGTGATGCAGGTACTGGCATGGTGGCAACGAATAGCGTCTTACCTAGAACTGGTAATGTATCGGCCGGAACCTCAATCTTTGGGATGGTCGTTTTAGAACATGCTTTATCCAAAGTTCACATTGAATTGGACATGGTTACCACACCAAGTGGTTCACCAGTAGCCATGGCTCATTGCAATAATTGTACGAGCGATTTGGATGCCTGGGTTAGAATGTATCAAGAACTCTTACAACGATTAGGTGTCGAAGTTCCCAAATATAAATTATATGATGAGCTTTATTTTGCTGCTTTAGAAGGCGATAAAGATTGTGGCGGAGTTATGGCTCATAATTATGTTTCAGGTGAACATGTGACTGGTTTTAGTGAAGGACGTCCTCTTATTGTTCGTATGCCAAATGCCAACTTTAATTTAGCCAATTATATGCGAGCCATGCTTAATTCAACGATGGCTACCTTGCGTATAGGAATGGATATTTTGACAGTTGAAGAAAATGTTGAAATAGATCAACTTTTAGGTCATGGTGGTTTATTTAAAACAGAAAAAGTTGGGCAAACTTTGATGGCAAATGCTTTAAAAGTTCCACTTACCGTTATGTCTAGTGCAGGCGAAGGTGGTGCTTGGGGAATGGCAATCTTAGCTTTGTATTTAGATTATAAGGATGAATATACATTAGAAGATTTCTTGATTAATCAGGTCTTTGCAGCAGAGACTTCAACTACAATTGAACCAAATGCAGAAGATATGGAAGGCTTTGATCAATTCTTAGCCAGATATAAAGATTCATTAGCTATTCAAAGAGCAGCCGTCGAGGCCTTGCCATTAGAGTAATCCAAATAAGTATCTTAAGGTAGTGAAATGAGGATGCCTTATAAATACTTAACTAGAATGTATTATGATTATTAAATAAATTATTTTCGGAGGTAATAGATAATTTATGAAAACAAAAGCAGTTCGTTTATATGGAAAAGAAGATATTCGTTTAGAAGAATTTGAATTAGCACCTTTAAAAGACAATGAGATTCTTGTAAAAAATGTAACAGATAGCATTTGCATGAGTTCTTATAAAGCATCAAAACAAGGTGCAGATCATGTGCGTGTCCCTAATGATGTGGCTGAAAATCCAATTATTTTAGGTCATGAGATTTGTGGAGAAATTGTAGAAGTCGGTAAAGATTGGCAAGAAAAATACAATGTAGGTGACAAATTTGTTGTACAACCAGGCCATAATAAAAATGGCTCTTTAATGGCTCCAGGTTATTCCTATACCGAATATGGTGGCGATGCAACTTATGGCAATATGCCAGCCGATATTATGGATATGGATTGCTTATTGCCATTTTCTGGCGAAGCCTTTTTCCTTGGTTCTTTAGCTGAGCCTGTTAGTACAGTCATAGGCGGTTTTAATTCTCTTTATCATCATAAAGAAAAAGGTTCATACGAACATGTTATGGGTATGAAAGAGGGCGGCAATCTCGCTATGATTGCTTCTGTTGGTCCAATGGGTTTAGCTGCTATTGCTTATATTTTTGCTATGGCTATAGAAGGTAAAATGGCCAAACGAGTTTTAGTAACTGATATTGATCAAAGCCGTTTAGATCGTGCCGAAAGCATATATACACCAGCAAGAGCCAAAGAACTTGGTTTTGAATTAAAATATATGAATACTTCTGGCAAAACTTCTTTTGATGATATGATGGCTTATACAGATGGTGAAGGATATGATGACGTTTTTGTTTTAGCACCAGTTCCACCTTTAGTAAGACAAGCTCAACAATTATTACGCTACGATGGTTGCTTAAATTTCTTCTCTGGCCCATCTGACAATCAATTCTCAGTAGAAATGAATATGTATGATGTTCATTATTCTAATCATCATTTTGTTGGTAATTCTGGTGGAAATAATGAGGACTTAAGAGAAGCAGTCCGTCTTTTATCCGATGGGAAATTAAATGTTGCACCAATGATTACTCATATTCTTGGATTAGAAGAGGTTGCGTATGTCACAATGAATGTCCCCAATATCCCGGGTGGAAAAAAATTAGTTTATCCACATTGTGAAATTGAATTGACAGCGATTGAAGATTTTGCTGAAAAAGGTAAAACTGATTCTCGCTTTGCAGATTTAGCAGAAATCATGTCACGTAGCAATCAAATTTGGAATGCAGAAGCAGAACAATATGTTTTAAAACATTTTGCAATTGCAGAATAATCGTTTATTAGAATTTAGACATTATCTTTTTAAATTGCCTAGCTATTGGAAGATAATGTCTTTTTTTATGATACAAAACCAAGAAAAGTAAACTCAGTTTGATATTTAAACAATAAAGGAAATATATGAAGGCAATTTTATTTGATTGTGATGGCGTATTGGTAGACTCTGAACCAGCTTTGGCAAAAGTTGCAGCAGACGTTATGAATGGAAAAGGAATCCCTGCAAAACCAGAAGATTTTGCACCTTATATTGGAACAGGTGAAGATACTTATTTAGGTAAAGTCGTTGAAAAGTATGGCGGCGAATATAATGATGAAATTAAAGAATTAGTTTATCAAAATTATATTGATAAAGGTGTCAATTATATTCAAAAATTTGATGGCTGCGAGAAGATGTTAAATGATTTAGCAGATGCAGATATCCCTATGGCTGTTGCTAGTTCTGCTGATGATATTAAAGTTCGTGCTAATTTATCAATACTTGATTTTGATGAACAAAAATTTACAGCAATTATTGCTGGTAACGATGTTGGACGAAAAAAACCTTGGCCAGATATTTATCTATTAGCAGCGGAAAGAATTGAACAAAAACCAGAAGATTGCATTGTAATAGAAGATGCTGTCGCTGGCATTGAATCGGGTAAACGAGCAGGCATGATCACAATTGGCTTTACTTCAAATTGCACGCAGCAACAATTAGAAGAAGCAGGCGCTGATTATGTTGTGGATACTTTTTTTGAAATGGAAACAATATTGATGCAATTGCTAAAATAATATTTCTTTTAGAAAAATAAATTGGAATTTAAAAAGGGACTCAGCATTTAAGATGAATCCCTTTTTTAGTATGTTAAAAATGAATAACCCTTAATTAACTAATTAACGCATAGCTCTATAAAGAGGGCCATATGTTTGACAAGCTCTATAATCTTGTCCTTCTTTATCCATACCAAAGGCATTCCAAGCAGCTGGACGGAAAATTTGATCTTCTGGCACATTGTGCATACTGATAGGAATTCTTAACATAGATGCTAAGGTAATAAGATCTGCACCGACGTGACCATAGCTGATGGCACCATGATTTGCGCCCCAATTGTTCATGACATCATAAGCAGATTTAAATGGTCCTTCACCAGTTACACGAGGAGCAAACCAAGTACTTGGCCAAGCATAATCGGTTCGTTTCCAAATTATATCAGAAATATCTTCTGGTAATTCAACAGACCAACCTTCTGCAATTTGTAAACAAGGTCCTAAACCTTTGACAAGATTCAAACGAACCATAGTTAATGGCATTTCGGCTCTTGTTTCATAACGTGAAGAGAAGCCACCACCACGGAAATAACCAATGTTTGCAGCGTTAAAAGTGGTGACATCTAAGCAAGCTTTAATATCTTCGTCGGTCATTTCCCACCAAGGTTTCATGCAAGCATTGCCGTCTTCATCTTTAACTTGACCACAAGCATCAATGGTTGCAGCACCTGAATTGATTAAATGTAAGAAACCATTGGCGTCTTTTGCATGACCTTCTAAATCATAGCCAGTAACGCGTTTAGTTGATTCTGTATTCCAGCAAGTACGTACATCAGCAAAAATTTGAGAACGGTTGGTTAATAAATGTAACAACAACATGCCAGCAGCATTTAAGGTATCATTTTCAGTAGCTAAAATATAAGGTTCACGTTTGCCATTCCAATCAAATGGTGTATTAAGCATAGATTCAGCAAAGTCGGCATTTGGATAAAAGTCTGTCCACTGTCTTTGGCCTTGGAAACCAGCTGCAATCGCATTATGACCAACAGCTTCTTCTTCATTTCCTTCACCTAAATTATCATTACCGACCATTAGGTCACGGATAATCATCATCATTTTGACAGAGAATTCCCATTCTTTATCTTTAACTTCACGAGATTTTTGGAATTCTTCTGGATTGATATCAAAGCCTTCTTCGATGTTTTCATTGACCCAAGCCATAGCTTTATCAAATTCATCTTTGTCATAAATGCCTAAATCCATACGACGAATAATTTCTACTTCATCAACGGATTCAACACGCATACCAAGATAATCTTCAAAGAAATCATGACTGACCATTGAACCAGCAATACCCATACAGGAAGAACCAACTTGCAAGTAGGATTTACCTTTCATTGTTGCAGCAGCAACAGCAGCCTTAGCAAAACGTAAGATTTTTTCAGCAACGTCTTCAGGAATCTCAGTGTCGTCTGCATCCTTTACGTCATGACCATAAATGCCAAAAGCAGGTAAACCTTTTTGTGCATGAGCAGCTAAAACAGCAGCTAAATAGACAGCACCTGGTCTTTCAGTACCGTTAAATCCCCAGACACCTTTAATGGTGGTTGGATCCATATCCATAGTCTCTGAACCATAGCACCAGCAAGGTGTAACAGTTAGAGTGATATCAACGCCTTCTTTTTTAAATTGTTCTGCACATCTGGCAGCTTCTTGAACACGGCCAATAGTAGTTTCAGAAACAATAACTTCAACTGGCTCACCATTGGTATATTTTAAATTATTACGAATTAAATCAGCAGCTGATTTCGCCATATTCATGGTTTGATCTTCTAAAGATTCACGGACATTTAACCTGCCTCGACGACCATCAATTGTTGGTCTAATTCCAATTTTAGGATAACCGCCGATTAATCTACCTTTTGTCATAAAAATCCTCCTAATTATGTCATTTTATGCCATTCGCATTATGACGAAAATGTAATTTATTAGCTAAAAATATGCTATATATTACTAAATTATGTTATAGTAATATAATATTTTGTGCTAATTGTTTAAGATTGTTATCATTATAAATCATGATTCTATTAATTGCAAAAATTGGAGGACCTTTATGAAAAAAGTATTGGCGATCGATATGGGAGCAACTTCCATTCGAGGGATTGTCGGTTTTGTTGAGTCAGGAAAACTAATAACAAAAGAAGTTATGCGCATGCCACATGAACTAGAAGAAACAAATGGTCGTCGGCATTGGCAATGGCAAAAAATTATCGATAAAATTGTTGAGACTATTAATTCACAATCTGATTTGAGCAGTGTCGCTTGCGATACTTGGGGTGTTGATTTTGGTATTCTTGACCAAAATGGACAATTGATTGAAACACCAATCTCTTATCGAGATTCTTTACATAATGATGGCTTTGTTAAAGTTCAAGAAATGATCGATTTATATGATTTGTTTGAATTGACTGGCAATCAAATTATGTCAATTAATTCTCTTTTTCAATATATGGCTTTAAAAATGCATAATTCAGAAGCTTATGAAAAAATCGATACGATATTGATGACACCAGATCTCATTCATTATCTTTTGACAGGCGAAAAATTTAATGAAATGACGATAGCCTCAACTTCACAGATGTTTGATTTGACTGAAAAGAAATGGCAGACGGATTTGCTAGATCGTCTAAAATTAAAATCAGATGTTTTTGCGCCGATTATTAAAAATGGTGAATATCTTGGATCAACAGCTAAAACCTTGCTACCCGATCTTAAACAAAAAGATTTAGAAGTGTATTCGATAGCAACGCATGATACAGCATCAGCAGTTTCCGTTACACGAGCTTTTTTTGATCCTGATTGCCTATTCCTCTCATCTGGCACTTGGTCTTTAATTGGTGGCTTATCAGAAAAACCTATTTTGATTAAAGAGGCTTTTGAAAGCGATTTAACCAATGAAACCGGCTTTCAAGGTCAAAATATGTTTTTTAAAAATATTACTGGCCTTTATCTTTTTGAAAAATTAAGAGATGAATTGGCTTTGCGAGATGGTAAGCGCTTAACACATCAAGAAGCAGATTGTATGACAGTAGAAGCAAAAGCATTTAGTTATTTTATTGATGTTGCAAAATATGATTTAGATAATATTACAGTTTTAGATACCATTCATGATTATATTAAAGAAACAGATCAAACTATGCCACAAACGGTTGGAGAAATTTTGCGTGGCCTTTATGAGAGTATGATTCTTGGTTATATGAAAACGGTGGAGGATATCGAACGAATTTTGAATCATCAATTTAAGCGGATTCAAATCATTGGCGGCGGTTCAAAAATTGCTTTTTTAAACCAAATGATAGCAAATGCTTTGAATAAAGAGGTAATTGCAGGGCCAGGTGAGGCTTCAGGAATTGGTAATATTGTTGGTCAGCTTCTCGCTCAGGGTGAATGGAATAGTCTTGAAGAGGCATATAAAACAGTTTCGGATTCTTTTGAATATAAACACTTTAAACCAGAAGATAATGAAGCATGGAAAAAACGTTATGCTGAGATCAAACATTTATTAGTTTAATTTTGTAACATACATCAAAAAAAGAATTAACAAAGTTAGTTTTTCTGTTAGGATACATAAATAAAATTAAATATATTAAAATACTTAATTATTATTAATTTTAAAAAGGAGATAGTTATGTTAAAAAAAATCCCTAAAAACTTGTCACCCGAATTACTAAAAGTTCTGATGGAAATGGGACATGGTGATGAAATCTGCATTGGAGATGGTAATTTCCCTGCAGAAGAAATGGGCCGTAAAGTGATACGTTGTGATGGCTTGATGGTTCCAGAATTACTAGAATCCATTTTGGAATTGTTGCCACTTGACCCCTATGTTGAAGACCAAGTTTTCTTGATGGAAGTAGCAAAGGGAGATGATTATCAACCTGTTATTTGGGAAGAATACAAAAAAATTCTAGACGATTCTCAAGAACCATATAGTATTGAATATGTAGAACGTTTTGACTTCTATGAAAGAGCAAGAAAATGCTATGCAGTTGTCGCCACTAGCGAAGAAGCCTTATATGCTAACATTATTTTGAAAAAAGGTGTTGTTAAATAAAAATAAAAAACAATAAAAAATAGGAGGGGTATATGGCCGAACTTCTTGAAATGAGACATATAAACAAAGCGTTTAGCGGCGTTCAAGCTCTCGGTGATGTTCAGTTTCATCTGAAACGTGGTGAGGTTCACGCTTTCATGGGAGAAAATGGTGCTGGTAAATCTACCTTGATGAAAATTCTGACAGGTGTTTATCAACGCGATTCAGGTGAGGTTTTGATTGATGGCAAACCCGTTATTTATCAAAACACAGCAGAAGCCATGGCAGATGGTGTAGTTATCGTTCATCAAGAACTTAATATGATGGATGATTTAAAAGTGTATGAAAATATTTTTATAGGTCGTGAAAACATGACGGGTTTTTTAATTAATGACCGTGAAAATATTAAAAGCACTAAAAAATTATTTGATGAAATTGGTGTAAGTATCGATCCAAATGCAAAAGTTGGCGATTTAACAGTAGGACAGCAACAGATGGTTGAAATAGCCAAGGCAGTTTCACATGATGCTAAAATTGTTGTTTTTGATGAACCAACATCCGCCTTAACACAAGCAGAAATTAAGGAACTATTTACAATCATTAATGATTTGAGAAGTAAAGATATTGGAATCATTTACATTACTCATCGTATGGATGAAGTTTTTCAAATTTCTGACCGTATTACTGTTTTGCGTGATGGTACATTTGTTGGCACGACCAATACAGCAGATACTAATAAAGATGATTTGATAAGCATGATGGTTGGTCGTGAATTAACAGAAGAAGTTAAAACAAAATCTCAAGTTCCAGAAGGCGCTGAAGTTGTTTTAGAAGTAGAACATTTATCAGCTGGCCGTATGGTTAAAGATGTTAGCTTTAATTTACATAAAGGAGAAATCCTTGGTGTATCTGGCCTAATGGGTGCAGGTAGAACCGAGATGGCTCGTTTAATTTATGGAGCTGAACAACCTGAAACAGGTACGATTCGTTTAAATGGTAAAGAAGTTCAAATTAAATCAACATCAGATGCGGTTGCTATGGGTATTGGCTATCTCTCGGAAGATCGTCGTCGCTATGGTGTTTTAGCTGAAAAAAATATTACGGAAAATACAGTTTTACCAAGTTTGACAAAATATATTTCGGCAGGCCTAATTAATGATGCTAAAGCAAAACGAGATGCCGTAGAATATAATAAAACCGTGTCAACTAAAATGACATCTGTAGATCAAAAAGTTCGTACTTTATCAGGTGGAAATCAACAAAAAGTTGTTGTTGCAAAATGGTTATTGCGCGACAGCGATATTTTAATTTTCGATGAACCTACTAGAGGAATTGATGTAGGAGCTAAGGCAGAAATTTATGAATTGATGCAAAACCTTGCTGATCAAGGAAAATCAATTATTATGATTTCTTCTGAAATGCAAGAAATTTTACGAATGAGTGATCGAGTTGTCGTAATGTGTGAAGGTCGCGTTACAGGAATTGTGCCAATTGAAGAAGCAACACAAGAAAAAATACTAGGCTATGCCATGATGAGAGAAGAGGTATAAAATGGGAAATAATTCTTTAAAAAATCCTACTAAAAAAGGTGGTCGTTTAGGTGGCCTTGCTAAGTCACAACAATTTATTGCATTTGCAGCTATGATCGTTTTGTATCTAGCCTTCTTTTTAGCAGCTAAGAGTTTTAGAACGGTTAATGTTTTGACATTAATATTAAACTCTTCTTATTATTTAGCTTTTTTAGGTATAGGTGTTACTTTTGTTATTGCAACAGGTGGTATCGATCTTTCCCTTGGAACGGTTATGGGTTGTGCTGCATTACTTGGTGGACGTCTTTATTCCGTTAATGGTTTTCCTATGTGGGTTGCCATTCTTTTTACCATTTTAATCGCTGTTCTCTTTAATGTTCTTAACGGTTTTCTCGTAGCTTATATTGGCTTACCAGCTTTTGTTGCTACCTTAGGTACACAAATGATGGCTTCTGGTTTTGGTCAAATTGTTAGCAAATTACAAAAAACAAATTGGCCTTCAACTGCTTCAGATGCAGGTGGTTCTTTTAAAAATGCTTTCCAAATTCAAGTTGCACGTGAAGGTTCCACGAATATGAATATTCCTACTGGTTTAGTTTTATTATTTATCGTTGTTATTATAATGTCGATTATATTGACTAAAACCAAAGTTGGTCGTTATATTTTATCCTTAGGATCAAACTATGAAGCAACAAGATTATCTGGTGTTAATGTCCGTAAATATCAATTTTATGCTTATTTAATCAATGGTGTTTTCGTTGGTTTAGCTGCAGTTGCTTATGCTGCAATTTATACTTCAATCACGGCTGGTTTTGGTGCAGGCCAAGAAACAAATGCTATTGCAGGTGCCGTTATTGGTGGTACATCTTTAGCAGGTGGTGTCGCTTCTATCTGGGGTACCTTATTTGGCGTAATCATGATGAGTGTTTTAAAAGCCGGTTTACCAAAAATTGGTTTGCAATCACAATGGCAATTATTCCTCACTGGTTTGATCATTATTATTGCTGTTATTATCGACGTTCGTCGTAATAGAAAAAAATAATTATTGAATTGTGAAAGTCACCTTTCTGCAGATTATCCCTTAGTTGTTTGCCAAGAGTATATCTGCTAGCTTTGTGCAATTAGACAGTTTATTTTCAATAAATGAATAAATTGGACAAAAGACAAGGTTTGAGCTAACATTTTATAAGAATTATTCATAAGTTGTTCATAAACAATCTATGTTTAGTTAAAAATTAAAATAACTACAAAAAATGTAGTAATGTAAAAAAGGAGAAATTAATGAAAAAGAAACTTAGTTTATTATTAGCTTTAGTTTTGGCTTTCTCTGTCTTCGCAGTTGCATGTGGTGGAAATGGCAAAGCCGAAGAAACCAAAGCTCCAGCTGAAGAAACCAAAGCCCCAGCAGAAGAAACCGAGGCTCCAGCAGAAGAAACCGAAGCTCCAGCTGAAGATGAGGATGCAGAAGAACCTGCAGCAAACGATGATGGATTATATATCGAAGTCGTTTCCAAAGGTTTACAACATCAATTTTGGGTGAATGTTCAAAACGGTTCACAACAAGCTGCTGACGATAATGGCGCAACCATGCACTTTGATGGTCCTGCAAGCGAATCTGATATTCAAGACCAAGTTAATATGTTAGAAAATGCAATTACGGCACAACCAGATGCTATTTGTTTAGCTGCTTTAGATGTTGAATCTGTAAAAACATCTTTAGAGAACGCTATGGCTGCTGGCATTCCAATTATCGGATTTGACTCCGGTGTTCCAGGTGCTCCAGAAGGTTCAGTTTATGCAAATGCTTCCACAGATAATAATGCTGCTGGTGCTCTTGCTGCTGATGAACTTTATAAAGTTGCCAAAGATGAAATTGATGCTGCTACAGCTGATGCTCCAGTTAGAATCGCTGTTTTATCTCAAGATGCTGCTTCTGAATCCATTATGGGCCGTACACATGGTTTTATCGACAAAATGATTGAATTAATTGGCGAAGATGAGGTTGCTGTAGTTGGTCAAGATCTCTATGCTCAAGGCGATGAAGCGACTGCTTCCGTTATTCTTTCTGTTGGTATTCCTGCTAAAGTTGATAATAGTGAATCTGATAATACAGCTACTGCTTTATTAGAAGAAGACAATGTTATCGCTATTTATGCATCTAATGAATTTGCTGCTGAATCCATGATTCGTGCTGGCGAGCAACTTGGTGATATTTTAGGTAATAGAGCAGAAGACGATTCCAAAATTTGGGCTTGCGGATTTGACGCAGGTAAAGTTCAAAGAGAAGCTGTTGAAAATGGCGTACTCTTTGGTTCCGTTACACAAGATCCAGTTTCTATCGGTTACAAAGCTGTTGAGCTAGCTATTAAAGCTGCTAGAGGCGAAGAAGTTGAAGATGTTGATACCGGTGCTAAATGGTATAATGCAGAAAACTTAAGCAATCCTGAAATCGATGCATTAGTTTATGAATAAACCATACCGTTCAATTCAATAACAAATAAATAAAAGTCGGCTCTTCGGAGCCGATTTTTTTATGCGAAATATTCTTTTATATAAGAAATAATAAAATAACCCTCTTAGTTTGAATATTTATCAAAATAAGAGGGTCGCCATAATAAAGTATTTTTGATTCCTAATTATTTAAGTACAAAATAATTAAAATGATTCTAGGTACCAGAATTAATTTAACATCTCTTGACCACCAGATACTGGTAAGGCTTGACCTGTTTCATTTTCTTGCTCAACTAAATAGCAAATAGCTTTTCCTAAATCACTTGGTACAACACCTTTACGCATGGGAACTTTATCCAAATAAAATTCACGAACATCTTCAACAGTTTTAGCACCTTTAACTTTACCAGAATTTAAGTATTGAACATAAAGGCCATTGACTGGATCAGACCATAATGGGCCATCCAAATTATTGCCAGGACAAATAGCATTAACTTTTATATGATAATCAGCTAATTCTAAAGCAAAACTTTGTGTTAAACCAATGCCGCCAAATTTGCTGCCAGCATAAGCAAAGTTATTTTTGCTTCCTACCAATCCAGACTTAGAATTAATTTGAATGATATCCATCCAATAATCAGGATTAATTTCATGTTGCATTTTCATGATTTTCTGACTGTATTTAACAGTAATAAAATAAGCATTATAATTGATTGCTGTAACAAAACTAAAATCTTTCATGCTTAATTCATCTAAAGAACCGGCACGTACAACACCAGCATTAGAAACTAAAACATCAAGTCCACCATAATAAGCAACACATAATTTTAAAGCATTTTGAACATCTTCTTCATCAGCTACATTGATTTTGACTGGTAAAGCAGTTCCTTCACCGAATTCTTGATTAAAGTTAAAAGCTGTTTCATTTGCACCGACATCATTTAAATCAGCGATAATAGTATAAGCACCTTTTTCAGCAAGGTCTTTTGCAATACCTTGACCAAGACCTTGAGCGGCACCTGTAACAAAACAAATTTTTTCATAAACAGAAGGAGCAAAACGAGGTTTTGCATCGGTTGAAATAATTACTTCCTCTGAAGATTCACCGGATAGTATTTGATAATTGTGAAGAACATTTTTTACTTGATCTGCAATAATAAAAATAATTTCTTGATTCAAAAGAAGATAGGCAGGTTCTTTTGAATTTTCTTCAACATAAGATTCATAAGCAGAAACAGCCTCATCAGAATGATTGATTTTAATGGTATTTGTTGGATCAATCTTAAAGCTTGAGTCATAAGGATAAGCTTGTATAATTGATCTAGTAGTTTTTTTGTCACGCAACATTCTTAATCTTGGTGAAATTTCTAAAATTTGATTTTTTTGATCTTCGTTAAAATTTTGATAATTCTTCAAATATGCCTCAAAAGTATTATTTTGCATCATGAAATCTCCTTCATGTTTTTAAAAATATGTTATGATAAATTCATGCATATAATAGCTGAATTTCTATATTTATATATCGATTAGTCTAGCATGTTTTGCAAATGTTGTTAATTGTTTTAGAGAAATTCAAATACAAAAAAGTATAAAAAATAAAAGAATAAAAAAAGAGGAGCTTCACTATGTCTCAAAATCTGGAACGCTTAAATCAGCCTGAGAAAGAACAAAGACTTTCTGCTTTAAAAGAAATTGTCAAACAAGAAGAATTTCCCCAACGTGATCCACGTTATATAAATAATCATATTCATACGATTTATTCTTTTTCTCCTTATTCACCAACTGCAGCAGTTTATTCCGCTGCCAAAGCTGGTCTGTGCACAGCAGGAATTATCGACCATGACAGTATTGCTGGTGCCAAAGAATTCTTAGAAGCTGGGGAGATTATGGATTTATCAGTTACTTGTGGTTTTGAATTACGTGTTTCTTGGAAAGATTCACCTTATGCCAATCAGCGTCTCAATAATCCAGATCAAGATGGCGTCGCATACATGACGATGCAAGGTGTAGCTGAGAGATTCTTTCCGCGCGTAGAAGAGTTTTTGAAACCTTTAAGAGATAAAAGAAATCAAAGAAATCGTAAAATGATTGCAGATCTCAATACGCGTCTTTCCCAAGACATGCAGATTGATTTTGATCAAGATGTCATTCCGCTTTCAGAATTTAATAATGGTGGGAGTATTACCGAAAGACATTTAATGTATGCCTTAGCTAAAAAAATTACAGATAAATTAGGCAGAGGCGATGCTACCATAAAATTTTTAGAAGAACAAAATATTTCTTTATCTGAAAAAAATCTGACCATGCTAAAAGACGTCGATTATCCATATTATGAATATGATGTTCTGGGCATTTTAAAATCTTCTTTTATCCCGCAAATCTTTATCCCTGCTGATGAAGAATTATGCTCATTAGATGAATTTGTCAAACTGGGTGAGGAAATATCAGCGATACCTTGTTATGCTTATTTAGGTGATGTAACCGATTCTGTAACAGGCGATAAAGCTGCTCAAAAATTTGAAGATGATTTTTTAGATGAATTATTTGATTACCTTGATCAAGAAGGCATTCAAACGATTACATATATGCCAGCAAGAAATACCAAACAACAATTGGATCGACTAAAAGCTTTATGTCAAGAACATAATAAATTCCAAATTTCTGGTGAAGATATTAATACACCAAGACAAAACTTTATCTGTTATGCCATGGAAAATCCAGAATTTGCTAATTTGATTGATTCAACTTGGGCTTTAATAGCGCATGAAAAAATCGCCAACCAAGATCCAGACAAGGCCTTTTTCTCAACACAAATGCTACAAAGATATCCAAAAGTTGAAGACAGGATTGACTATTTTAAATCTTTAATATAAAAATTTAATAGATTTAATGAATCATTATCATAAATAATGAAGGAAAAATTTATGCAAAAAATTAAATGGGGAATTAGGGGCACAGGCTATATCGCTAATCGTTTCGCACAAGGCTTAATGGAAGACAAAGATTCTGAACTTAAAGCTGTTGCATCACGCCATTTGGCTGCAGCTAAAGCTTTTTCTAATAAATATCAAGGGGATCTAGTCTTTGATAATTTTGAAAAAATGTTAAAAGAAGCTGATATTGATGTACTTTATATTGCCACGCCCAATAATTATCACTTTGCTGAAATAATGCAAGCCTTGGATGCTGGCATCCCTGTTTTATCTGAAAAGCCGATGGTTGATGATCATGAACAATTTGCAGAAGTTATCGCTAAAGCTAAAGAAAAAGACCTTTTTTTGATGGAGGGCATGTGGACCAGATTCTTTCCTGCCATGAAACAAGCAGCGGCTTGGGTCAAATCAGGAAAAATTGGTGATGTTATCAATATCAAAGCTGATTTTTCTTATGCGATGGATCCTATTAAAGATCAACCTTGGAAAGCAGGCATTATAAATAATGCTGGTGCTTTGCGTGATGTAGGGATATACAGCTTGGCTTTTGCAGATTTATTCTTTCCACAAAAACCTCGAAAAATGAATTATTCCATGATTAAAGGAAATGGTGTGGATCAACGCATTCACCTTTTCCTTGATTATGGTGATGCCAAAGTCGCATTTTTAAGTTCAGCTTTTACACATCATGGCAGTAGTACGGCAGAAATTGTCGGTACGAATGGTTTAATCCAAGTCGGACCTGAATTTTGGCATCCCGATACGGCGAGAATCATTCGCAATTTAGAAGTGGTTGAGGAATTTTATCAACCCTATCAATCGACTGGTTTCCAATTTGAAGTGGCGGAAGTTGTCCATTGTTTGCGCCAAGGTTTAAAAGAATCTTCGCGATATACTTGGCAAGATTCCGAAAGAATAGCCGATATAATAGAAACCATCAGAAAAGACGGTGGAATCTTTTATGACTCAGATAATAATAAATAAGAAAAAGGATAATTTCAGATAGGAAAAAATGATGAAATATTTTTTAGCACATGATTTAGGGACATCTGGTTTAAAAAGCAGTTTATTTTCTTCTGAAGGTAAATTAATAAAAAGTGTTATTCAAGAATATGAAGCTGAGTTTAATGGACGTGAAGCGACACAAAACCCTTTAATTTTATTACATTCTGTCATTAAAGGATCTCGACAATTAGCCGATTTAGTGGATCAACAGGATATATTAGCGATGTCTTTTTCGGCACAGATGAATGCTTGTCTTTTAGTTGATCATAAGGGAAATCCCTTACATGATACTTTTATTTGGGCCGACACAAGATCTGAAGAACAAGCAGAGCAATTGATCCAAAAACTTGGTTTCGATCAAATTTATCAAATTACAGGCAATCGAGCTTCGGCAAATTATAGCCTTTATAAATTGATGTGGATTCGTGATCATCAACCAGAAATATACAAAAAAGCTTATAAGATGTTACAAGCCAAAGATTATGTTTCTTTTAAATTAACAGGTCGTATGGTAACTGATCATTCGGATGCTTCTGGTACAGGTGCTTATGATATTAATCAAGGGATTTGGTCAGATAAAATGATTGAAGCTGCGCAAGTCGAAAAGAACTTTTTCCCTGATATTATTAATTCAATTGAGCCAGTTGGTTCACTTTTGCCTGAGATGGCAGATCAAATGAATTTGTCTCCTAAAACACTTGTTATTGCTGGTGGTGGAGATGGCCCATGTGCCACTGTTGGTGCAGGTTGCATTTCAGATAATGAATTTTATTTAACTTATGGAACATCAGCTTGGATTGGTGGAACGACTAATGAACCAGTTTTTGATCCAGATTATGCATTATTTTGTTTTGCTCATGTCATTCCAGGTAAATTTATGCCACTTGGTACTATGCAGGCAGCTGGTACTTCTTATAAATATTTAAAAAACTTATTTGAAGATTTTGATCTCTCAGCCAAGGATTATGATCAGCTGGCAAAAGAGATTGAGCCAGGTTCAAATGGTTTGATTTATTTGCCCTATTTAATTGGTGAGCGTAGTCCAATTTGGGATCCAAAAGCATCGGCGGCGTTTATTGGCATACGTAATAATCATAAAAAGGCACATTATGCTAGAGCTGTTTTAGAAGGAATAGCCTATAATCTTGAATGGATTTTAGAATCTTTCCGTAAAACAAAAAATATTGATCAATTGGTTATTACTGGTGGAGGAGCAGTTTCTCCCGTTTTGAGACAAATCTTTGCAGATATTTTAAATGTTGACTTTATTGTCCCTCAAAATATTCAAGAAAGTACGAGTATAGCAGCAGCTATTATGGCTGGTATAGGTTCTGATTATTATCCAGATTTTTCAGTTTTAGAAAAATTCTTATACATGAAAGATAAAACATCATCTAATCCTCAAAACGTTAAAATTTATCAACAATATATCCCTCTTTTTAAAAAGAGCTACTTAAGTTTAAAAGAGTTAATGTCAAATTTAGATGAATTATAAATGAAGTAAACTGTCCATCTTGCTGAAAATGAAGTTAAATTCGTGATTATACAAAAATAAAGAAAATTTTTTGTCCTTTAACACATATTAAGAGAATCGAAAATTCTTGACATGTAAATATAAGTATATTAAAATAAACGAAAGCGAATCGAAAGTAAATAAAAAATATAAACTTTCGAATGATAAAAAACAATAATCGAAAAATAGAAATCAGCAAATCGTTTTAAGCAAATATGGAAGAAAATTTTAAAAATTTATCACAAGCAGATCGACGAGAACAAATCATCCAATGCCTTAAAGAGCAGGGTGATGTTCGTGTTTCTGAATTGAGTGAATTATTTTCAACTTCAGAAGTAACGATTCGCAGTGATTTAGCTGAATTGGAAAAAAATGGTATTTTACAGCGCGTTCATGGTGGCGCTATTCAAACACTCAAAAATTATTATGCTTTAGATGCTTCACAAAGATTAAATGCCAGAAAAGAAGAAAAAATTCAAATCGCAAATTTAGTGAAAGATTTGATTCAAGACGGTGATAATATCATCATGAATTCTGGCAGTACAAATTATTTTATTGCTCAAGAATTAAGTCAGAAAAACAATATTTGCATCATCACAAATTCCATTCAAATTGCAGAAGTGTTTTCTGCCCATAAAAGACATCAAGTCGTTTTGTTAGGCGGAATTTTTAATGATCAATATTTATTTACCTATGGCGATGATGCCATCAAACAATTGTGTAAATATCGTGTGAACAAAACCATTCTTTCAGCTGATGGTGTTGATATTAAAAATGGAATTACAACCTATCATAATGAAGTAGCAAATTTATGTCGTTTGATGATGAAAAAAGCCTCGCTTAGTATAGTGGCAGCTGATCATACAAAATTGGGACATACAGCATTCTCACAAGTAGAAAATTTAGATGTTATTGATTATTTAGTAACAGATCAAAAATCAGAAAATCTTGATCTATCTGTATTCGATGAACTAGAGATGGAAATTATTACTCCAAATCATAGAGATATAAAAAAAGTAAAAAAACAAAGTGATTAAACACAAGGGGGTTGAATTATGGCAGTACCTGTAATTATGCCAAGACAAGGACAATCAGTAGAAAGTTGTATCGTAGGTGAATGGCATGTAGCTAAAGGCGATCATGTTAATGAAGGGGATAAACTCTTTACCTATGAAACAGACAAAGCAACATTTGATGAGACAGCACCAGCTACTGGTGAAATCATAGCTGTATTCTTTGAAGAAGGCGATGATGTACCATGCTTATTAAATGTATTAGTAATTGGCGAAGAAGGTGAAGATTGGCAACAATTTATTCCTGAAGGTGCGACAGTTGACGGAAAAGGCGCTGCCACATCTGAAGTTGCTCCAACAGAAACAAAAGCAGAGGAAAAAACGGAAACAGCATCAGCTACAACAACCGTAGCTAAAGCTGAAACAGCTCCTGTAGCAGATGGTTTAGACCATCCAGTCAGCCCAAGAGCAAGAAGTTTTGCCAATAAACATAATGTTGATTTAAGGATGACAGGTTCAACAGGACCAAATGGCAGAATCATTGAGAGAGATGTTGAAGCTGCTTTAAATGCTGGCCATATAGCAACGACCGCTGCAGGAAGTGATTATGCTGCAGGGATTACAGGTTCTGGTATCGCTGGTGCCATTCGAGTTGAAGATTTGGCTAAATTACCAGAATTACAAAACTTGGAAGGCGCAGCCTATATTGATAGCGTAGCTGGAGCATTAGACGAACCTGAATTTGTTGATACAAAATTAACCAATATTCGTAAAGTTATTGCTAGAACAATGCGCGATTCATTAAATAATTTGGCACAATTAACCTTTAATACGCCAGTTGATATGACGAATCTTTTAGCTCTTCGCAAGAAACTTAAAGATCTCAAAGCAGCAGGAATGGATGAAGCCTTAGGATTGCCTCTATTGCAAAAAGTTCCAACCATTAATGATTTCTTTTTATATGCCGTATCACGTGTAGTAAAAGATTTCCCAGACTTCAATGCGCATTTCCATGAAGAAGAAGGCTATATACGTCATTTCAACCGTGTTCATTTAGGTATTGCAGTTGCAACAGATCGTGGCTTAATGGTTCCAGTTATTAAAAATGCAGATTTAAAATCCTTAAGTCAGATTTCTCAAGAAGCTAGAGAATTAGCAGAAGCTTGTCAATCAGGTTCAATCAGTCCTGACAAATTACAAGGCGCAACCATTACTGTAACCAATATGGGTGTGACAGGCGTCGAAACCTTTACACCAGTTATTAATCCACCAGAAACATGTATTGTTGGTGTTAACTCAGCGACTCAAAAGGTACGTAAAGATAAAGATGGCAATTTGGAATTATATCCAGCTCTCTATATTTCATTGACAACAGACCATCGTGCAATAGATGGTTCACCAGCAGGCAATTTCAATAAAGCCTTAAAACAAATATTAGAAAATATTGATTTATATTTGATGAACTAATCAACCGAATACAAAGATTGCTTAGTATAAAAATAAGCTAAGCAATCATCATAAAAAATAAAATTAGAGATCATAAACAATAAGAGGTAAAAAAGATATATGTATGATTTATTAATTATCGGTGGCGGACCAGGTGGTTATTTAGCTGCAGAAAGAGCTGGAGAGAATGGCCTGAAGGTAGCTCTATTTGAAAAAAGAAATCTAGGTGGTGTTTGTTTAAATGAAGGTTGTATTCCTTCTAAGACATTCTTAAACTCAGCTAAAATGTACGAACATGCTGTCGATGGAAAAACTTATGGTGTTACAACCGAAGGTGCTAGCATTGATCAAAAAGCCATTGTTAAGCGTAAAAATAAAGTGGTTAAAACTTTAGTTTCTGGCGTAGGAACAAAGATGAAGCACAATAAAGTTGAAGTCGTTTCAGCTAAAGCAGAAATTAAAAACCGTCTGAACGGAGTGATTACTGTTGTAGCAGATGATAAAGAATATCAAGGTAAAAATTTAATTATCGCTTCTGGTTCCGATGTTATGATTCCACCAATTGATGGCTTAAAAGATCAATTGGAAAAAGGCTTTGTAATTACCAGCCGAGAAATTTTAGATTTAGAAGTGATACCTAAAAAACTAATTATCGTTGGTGGCGGAGTTATTGGTTTAGAGATGGCCAGTTATTTCCAAACAGTTGGCACAGAAGTTACTGTAGTTGAAATGCTTGGTCATATTGCAGGCCCCGCAGATTTGCAAATAAGCAAATTACTACAAAAGAACTTAGAAGCCAAGGGTATGGTATTCCATTTAAATTCTAAAGTAACTTCTTTTGGTGATGGCTATGTCGAATATGAAGCAGATGGCAAATCAAATAAAGTTGAAGGCGATTATTGTTTAATCTCAATAGGTAGAAAAACTGTTTCAGATGTAGGCTTGGATGCAATCGGTGTCGAAAATGATCGTGGTCGTATCACCGTTGATGAACAAATGTTAACTAATGTACCTAATGTCTATGCTGTAGGGGACGTTACTGGTGAATGGATGTTAGCTCATGCAGCATATCGTGAAGCTGAAGTTGCAGTGAATACAATTTTAGGTAAAAAAGACACTATGCGCTATGAAGCCATGCCTTCTGTTATTTATTCCAATCCTGAAGTGTGCTTTGTAGGAGAAACCGAAGAAAGTGCCAAAGAAAAAGGCTTAGATTTCCAAGTTATAACCGTTCCTTTAGCTTATAGTGGTCGTTATTTGGCTGAGGTGGAACGTGGTAATGGTATCATGAAAATCTTAGTAGATAAAAAACGTAAATATATGATTGGTGCACATATGGTTGGTAGCTATGCTTCTGAACTTACAATCATGTTTGGTATGATGATTGAAAAACAAATGACTATGGCAGAGATTCAGGAATTCATTTTCCCACACCCAACCGTTAGTGAAGCTTTGAGAGAAGCCGTTTTTCAATTTAAAGATAATTAAATAAAGCTAAAGCAAAATAATAAGGTTAAAAATGATCTAGGAGGAACATATGACAAAATCATTAATAATGGATCCCAAAAAACAATTAAAGCACAGTAAATTAAAATTAAAAGATATTGAAATCAATAAATATCAAAAAACAGTAGCCGATGAGAAAGATAACTTTACTAAAGAAGAATTTTTGAATATGTATCGCGATATGCGCTTGATTCGTGAATTCGAAGATATGTTAATGTCAATTAAAACGACAAATCATTACAATGGTATGGATTACAATAATCCAGGTCCAGCCCATTTATCTATCGGTCAAGAAGCAGCTGCTGTAGGCCAAGCCTATTTATTAGATAAAAATGACTTTATCTTTGGTTCACACCGCTCCCATGGTGAAGTTTTAGCCAAAGCATTTTCTGCCATTCGTAAGATGGAAGAAGCAGAACTTCTTGAAATGATGGAAACTTTCATGGATGGAAAACAATTAAAGGCATTAGATACAATTCGCAAGGATCAAGAAAACAATCAAGACTTAGCGACAGCCTATATCTTATATGGTATTTTAGCTGAGATCTTTGCTAAAGAAACAGGCTTTAATCAAGGCTTAGGCGGTTCAATGCACAGTTATTACACACCACTTGGAATTTTCCCAAACAATGCTATTGTTGGTGGTTCTGCTGGTATCGCTTTAGGTGCTGCACTTTATAAAAAAGTAAATCGTAAACCTGGTATTGTTATCGCTAATATTGGTGATGGTTCTTTAGGTTGTGGACCAGTATGGGAAGCCATGGTAATGGCTACAATGGATCAATATCATACTCTCTGGGGAGATGATATGAAAGGTGGTTTACCATTAGTCTTTAATGTAAATAACAATCACTATGGCATGGGCGGCCAAACGGAAGGCGAAACCATGGGTTATGGTAGACCTGCTCGTGTTGGTGCTGGCTTAAATGAAGCTCAAATGCATACTGAATCAGTCAATGGTAATAATCCATTAGCTGTTATTGATGCTTATCGTCGTAAAAAACAAAATATCGATGCAAAAGAAGGCCCGATTTTCTTAGAATTAAATACTTATCGTTTCTCAGGTCACTCTCCATCTGATGCCGATTCTTATCGTACAGAAGAAGAGAAAGATGCTTGGCGCGAATATGATCCAATCATTACCTTCCCTAAAGAAATCGTTGAAGCTGGCGTAGCAACACAAGAAGAAATTGATGCTATTGATGCTTATGCAGTTAAGAAAATAACCGAAGCTGTTAAATTAGCCATTGATCCAGAAATTTCTCCACGTATGGATCTTGCTGCTGAACCAAGAGCCATTGAAGATTTAATGTTCTCTAATCAAAAAATTGAGTCTTTATCTGATGCAGAACCTGATATGCTCGTAACAAAAGATGAATTAAAAGACAATATTCGTGTTAAACAAATTTCACGTCGTGAACGTTATGCCTATGATGAGAATGGCAAATTACTTTCACCAAATAAACGCTATCAATTCCGTGATGGTATCTTTGAGGCAGTTATCGATAAATATTATGAAGATCCAACTCTGATTGCTTATGGTGAAGACTTACGTGACTGGGGTGGTGCTTATGCAGCTTATCGTGGCTTGACAGAAGCAGTCCCATATCATCGTTTCTTCAACTCACCAATTTCTGAAGCAGCTATTATTGCTTCCGCAATTGGTTATGCAATGGCTGGTGGTCGTCCATTAGTTGAGTTAATGTATTGTGACTTCCTTGGCCGTGCAGGAGACGAGGTATTTAATCAATTACCAAAATGGCAAGCAATGTCCGGTGGCTATCTCAAAATGCCTGTTGTTATTCGTGTTTCTGTTGGTTCCAAATATGGTGCTCAACATTCACAAGACTGGACTTCATTAGTTACACATATTCCAGGAATTAAAGTGGCATTCCCTGTTACTCCATATGATGTCAAAGGTGTTTTAACTGCTGCATTAGATGGTACGGATCCAGTTATCGTATTTGAGAGTCAACGTTTATATGATGTTGGTGAACAATTTATTAAAGAGGGTGTTCCAACAGAGAAAATGACCGATTATAAACTTGGTGAACCAGCCATCCGTAGAGAAGGTTCTGATGTAACTATTTTAACAATCGGTGCTACTTTATATCGCGCTTTAGAAGCTGCAGATAAGATGCAAGAGCAATATGGTATTTCAGCAGAAGTTATTGATGCGATTACCTTAGTACCTTTCAATTATGAAAAAGTCTTAGAATCTGTTAAGAAAACTGGCAAGGTCATAATTGCTGCTGATGCAACAGAGAGAGGCTCTTACTTAAATGATTTAGCTAAAAATATTCAAGACTTAGCTTTTGATTATTTAGATGCTCCAGTTCAAATTCTTGGTGCCCGTAATTGGATCACACCTGCTCATGAGCTTGAAACCGATTATTTCCCACAACCGGATTGGTTCATTGACTTATATCATCAAAGAATTGCTCCAATTGACGGTTATACTCCTACTCAAAACTTTACTGACGGTGAAAAAATCAGACGTAGTAAAGCTGGCGTTTAATGTTCCTTTCAACCCTATAAAAGCATAGTGAATATGCAAAAAGCTATTCGATTAACTTCGAATAGCTTTTTTAAATGGTGTTTTTACAATAGATCATATTTAATTATTTTTCTAAAATCAGTAGATGTAATGTTCTTATCAATAATTTTTATGTTTCTTTGACAATATAAAATGCTATTATTTTATAAAGATATTGTGTTGATTCTATAACCATGCGCTTATAATATTAAATAGGTAAAAATTATGATTTATACTATAACTTTAAATCCAGCTTTTGATCAAACGATAAATTGTGAAAATTTTACATTAAATTCTTTAAACCGCATAAAAGACGTACGTGTGGATATTGGTGGTAAAGGCATCAATGTATCTAAAGTCTTGCAAGTATTAGAGCAAGAATCTTTATCTTGTGGATTTTTAGGAGAAGAAAATGCTAATGAGTTTATTAGTAATTTAAATCAGCTTGGCCTTTTGAATGATTTTCTAATATTAAAAAATCAAAAAACTAGAACAAATATTAAAATAATTGATCCATTAAACAATCATTTAACAGAAATTAATGAATCAGGATTTCAAATTAGTTTAAATGATATTAAAAATCTTGCAAAAAAATTATCACCTATAATCAATAAGCATGACTTTATTGTTTTTTCTGGTAGTCTACCACTTGGTGCAGATCCATCATTATATACATATTTAATTACTCAAATTAAAACAAAAACAGATAATATTATTCTTGACATCTCAGGTGAAAGCTTGAAACAATGTTTAACCTATAATCCTTTAATGATAAAACCGAACTTAGTTGAATTAGAAGAACTCTTTTCTACACAATTTGATTCTGAAGACAAAATACTTAATGCATGTAAAGATTTACTTCAACAAGGTGTGCAAAATATTCTATTGTCTCTTGGTGAACATGGTTCTTACTTTTTCAATATAAATGAAAGTTTCTATATAAAGCCAATTTCTACTACAATAAATAGCCCAGTTGGTGCAGGAGATTCTCAGGTTGCAGCATTCGTTTATGGTTTAGCTAATGATCTTCCTTTATTAGAAACATTGCGCCTAACTTCAGCTGTATCAACCTCAATGATTTCTATGGCAGGTACATCTGTACCAAGTTTAGAAATGATAAAATCTTTTTTGCTGAAAGTCAAAATTAATAGAATAAATTTAAAGTATAAATAATATGCATTTGAATATCTATGACTTTTATTCAACATTCTAAAACAGATTTTGGGTTATAAAAATCCCTATTCATTCTAAATTAAGGTATAATATTAATTAATAATAATTAATATAAATATTAATTTATCAAACATGAATATGAAAGACTTTTGTCTTGAGATATTCAATTATAAAAAGATGTAGTATTTTGAAGAGGAAATATGAAAAAGAAATTAATTAAAGTGCTGTCTGTTCTTTTAATAGCAAGCTTGATATTAAGCGCTTGTGGCAAAAAAGAAGAAAACGAACAAATTGAAAAGAACACATTGACGACAAATCAAGAAACAGAGGAAGA
>DIRM01000051.1:25630-35769 GCA_002427545.1 Mageeibacillus sp. UBA5436
AAGAAACAGAGGAAGAAGAGAAAGAAACTGAAGCAGAATCAGAACCAGCTGGGGATACCTATTCCAAGTTTTCTGGCATGCCCATCACAGCAGAAGATAATAATAAACGTCCAATTACTGTAATGTTAGATAATCATCCGGATGCTAGAATGCAAGCTGGTTTAAGAGACGCAGATATGGTTTTTGAGATGGTCGTAGAGGGAACCTATACCAGATATATGGCACTTTTCCATTCGAATCACTCAGATAATATTGGACCTATTCGTTCTGCCCGAAAATATTTTGTTGATCGTATGTTGGAATATGATGCTATTTATACGCATTTTGGTAGTTCTTCAGAGGCAGAAGCATATATTGCTCAGAACGGTTATGAAGATATTGATGGCATGATTGTTGGCTCAAATACCATATGGCGAGACAATTCTACTGGAAAAATTGCTCCACATAATGCGTACTCCAACTATGATTCTTTAAAAAATTATGCGGATGCGGCAGGTTATCCAGAAGACACGGATGTTCAAGGCTTTGCTTTTAATCAAAAAGTGGAAGTCTTAAATGGTGAGAAGGCGGATACCGTATCTGTTTCCTATTTTTCCGACAATAATAGCAAATTTGATTTTCAAGAAGATACGCAAACCTATACTTATATCAAAGATGGCATGGAGCAGGTCGATGAAAACGATCAATTGCCTTTGAAAATAAGAAACATCATCATCCAAACGGTTAATTATTATCCTAACCCAAATTTTGATGGTATCTTGAGCCAAGATAATATTGGTGAAGGAGAAGGTTATCTCATTTCAAACGGCGAATATTTACCTATTACTTGGCAAAAAATCGATAAATCAAGTCAGACATTATATTTTTATAATGGTGAGAAAATCAAATTGAATCCAGGACAAACTTGGGTGCTCTTAGCCTCAGCCAATACAGTGGTGACAATAGAATAATAGATTTTTAATCAATACAAATAAGGAGAACTTGAGCTAAATCAAGTTCTCCTCATTTTTTTAAAAATTAGATATATAGGTCAATTTTTAAGGCATAATCAGCTGAATAAATTCTTCCTCTGAAATACCGTTAAAATAGGCAGAGATTGGATATTCTAAATGACTTACCTTTTCTCGAATTTCATTTTCATTTAAAGTTAAGCCTTGTAGGGCAGAAGCTAATTCTTGTACATCTCGTACTCCGAAAAAGTCGCCGTAAAAAGTAATATTTTGTAAAATTGAATGCTTGGTTTCCATTAGAACTTCAATATTACCGCTGCTAAACCGTTTTTCTTTATGTAAATCATACTGTGGCGATTTGCCATAATTCCATTCCCAGCTAGCTTTCCATTCAGCTAATTTTTTAATAGCGGCCAAGTCTTCTTGACTAAATTCATAAGCCGTCATATCTGGCCTTGTTGCTTTAACTTCATCAAAAATAGCTTGTTGAAATTCAGCAATATTAATTTTATTTTCTAATTCATCGTAAATATTAGTAACACGACTACGTACGGACTTGACGCCTTTAGATTTAATTTTATCAGGTTTTACTGTTAATGCTTTTCCTAAGACAGATAAGTCAACATTAAATAAAATACAACCATGATGTAATAAACGGTCTTTACTATAGGCTTGGGCATTCCCGCAGATTTTTTTACCATCTATTTCAATATCATTGCGACCACTAAAAGTGGCAGTTAAACCCAATTTGGCTAAAGCTTTGATAACTGGCAGTGAGAAGGCTTGAAAGTCAAAAGCATTTTCATTTTTGCGTGGCGCAATAAGGGTATAATTTAAATTATTATAATCGTGATAAACGGCACCACCACCAGAGATACGACGGATTACGCGTATGCCTTTTTCGCGTACATAATCGCTATCGATTTCGGCCAAACCATTTTGATTTTTACCAATAATAATGGATGGCTGATTAATCCAAAGCATGAAGATTTCATCATCATCTAAAAGATTTTTGAAGGCATATTCTTCTAAAGCAACATTATAAGCGGTATCATTAGTTGTACTTATGATATATTTCATATTTACCTCAATATTTCTAATTTTTTAAGTTCAACTATTTAAGTATCGAAGAACATTTAAAAAAAAGCAAATAAAAACAAGGGTAAAATTATTTTATTATCCGAGAAAAGAACACAGAATTATTTCATGATTTTATCGATGATGGCTTGTAATTCATCGATTTTTTCTTGTTTTTCTCCTTCTTCCGAAAAGGAGGTTTTGAGACAATGTTGTAAATGAGCATGCAGAATTAATTTATTGGTTGATTTTAAAAGTGCTTGAGAAGCTAAAATTTGATTAGAAATATCTACGCAATATTGATCTTCCTCGACCATACGAATAATACCATCAATTTGACCACGTACTGTTTTAAGACGATTTAGAACTTTTTTGGAATCCGCTTGCATATAATTAAACTTTCATTAATATCTAAAAATAAAGATTAGCTTTGAGATTAAACTCAAAGCTAATCACTCGTTAAGAAGTAATATATTAAGATTTATCCTTCAATAGAGGTAACTTCATAACCTGCATCAACAATGGCATCTGTTAAAACTTGATTATCAACATCTGCATTAAATGTAACTTCAACTAATTTATTATCTAAATCAACGACAGCGTCATCGACTTGTTCAAAATCTTTTAATGTTTTTTCTACTCTTGCTTTGCAATGTTTACAGGTCATTCCTTCAACATAAATTGTTTTTTTCATGGTTTCTTTTCCTTCCATATTTTCATTTGAATTTTCATTATTTTCACTTGAATTTTCACTTGAATTTTCATTTGAAATTTCTTTTGTATTTTCTTCTGAATTATCTTCTGAATCTTGATCAACGATAGATTCTTGAATTATATTTTGCTCGATACTTGATGTTTCTTCAAGACCTTTCATAACTGGTTTAAAGTTATTTAAACGCAAGGCATTACTTACAACAAAGATCGAAGACATGGACATGGCAGCAGCGGCAATCATTGGATTTAATAAAATATTAAATGGCAAATAAAAGACACCAGCAGCTAATGGAATACAAATAATATTATAAAAGAAGGCCCAGAATAAATTTTGTTTGATATTTGTAATTGTTTTTTTACTGAGCGCAATACTATTCACAACATCAGATAAATCAGACTTCATTAAGACAATATCTGCAGCTTCGATGGCGATATCTGTTCCAGCACCAATTGCAATACCAACATCTGCTCTAGCTAGAGAAGGAGCATCATTGATGCCGTCACCAACCATAACAACCTTTTTATTTTGATTTTGTATTTCAATTACTTTTTGGTCTTTATCTTCTGGCAATACTTCGGCTAAAATTTGATCGATTTTTAAATTCTTACCGATAGCCTGTGCCGTTCTTTCATTATCACCAGTTAAAAGATAAACTTCTAAACCTTGTTCATGTAACACTTCGATGGCTTCTTTAGAATTTTCCTTAATTTGATCAGCTACTGCAATAATACCAAGTAAATTATCTTTAGAAGAAAAATATAAAATAGTTTTGCCGTCTTCAGATAATTGATCAGATTTTTCGAGAATCTGTGAAATATCGATGCCTAATTCATTCATGTATTTACTATTACCTGCATAATAGGTTTGATCATCAATTTCGCCAGATATTCCTTTTCCTAATTGATTATAGAAATTTTGAATTGCAGGATATTTAACTTTTTGTTCATTTGCTAATTCCTTTATTGCAAGGCTTAAAGGATGTTCGGACACAGATTCTAAAGAAGCGGCTATTTTTAATAATTCTGCTTCTGTTACATTGCCAACTGGTAAAAGATCGGTGACTTGTGGTTTGCCTTCTGTAATAGTTCCTGTTTTGTCAAAGACGATGGCATCAACTTCATGTAAAGTTTCTAAAGCTTCTGCAGATTTAATTAAAATACCTTGGCTTGCTCCTTTGCCAGTACCAACCATAATAGCAACAGGTGTTGCTAAGCCGAGCGCACAAGGACAAGAAATAATCAATACGGAAACACCAAGTTGAAAGGCAAATTCAAAACCATAGCCTAATAAAAGCCAAATGATCATGGTGACAATAGAAATCCCAATTACAGTCGGTACAAAAATACCTGAGATTTTATCGGCTAATTTGGCAATGGGTGCTTTAGTAGTATTGGCATCTTGAACAAGCTGAATGATTTTAGCAATTGCTGTATCATCACCAACTTTTTCAGACACCATAGTGATGGATCCAAGTTTTAATAAAGTTGCACCGATGACTTTTTCATCTTTGCCTTTTTCAACAGGCATGGATTCACCAGTAATAGCAGATTCATCAAAAGCTCCTTGACCAGAGAGAATACGACCATCAACTGGTACAGCAGAGCCTGGTTTTACTAATAAAACATCACCAACTTTTACTTCTTCTAATGGAATTTCTTTTTCTTTGCCATCAATTAACAAAGTAGCCGTTTTAGGGCTTAGATCCATTAATTTCTTAATCGCATTGGTTGTTTTGCCTTTAGATCTAGCTTCAAAATATTTGCCAAGTGTAATCAAGGTTAAAATCATAGCAGATGATTCAAAATAAAGTGCATGAGCAAAATGCTCGAGCATATCTGGTTGATTATGTCCCATGGCATAAGAAAGTTTGTAAATTACATATATGCCATAAATAAAAGCGGCAGAAGAACCGATGGCAACCAGTGAATCCATATTAGGATTTCCTTTGAATAATGCTTTAAAACCATTTTGATAATATTTTCGATTAGTATAGAGAATAGGTAAGGTTATAAGCATTTGAGTAAAAGCAAAAATAACAATATTATCCATGCCTTCAATAATACTCAATGTTGGTAAACCAATCATAGGGCCCATGGCAATATACATCAATGGAATCATAAAAATTAAAGAAATGATAATACGATGTTTGAGAGATTGTTCATCTTTCTTCAATTGATTTTCTAAAGGATTACCACTGTCTTTAGTTTGTGCAGAACTAGCCGTATTGGCTCTTTTAATAGTCGCATCGTAGCCGGCATTTTGCACGGATTCGACAATAGCATCTGCTGTAATTTCATTTTCTGTGAAATCAACTTTCATTGAATTCGTTAATAAATTGACTGCTACACTATTGACGCCATCTAGCTTGGCTACGGATTTTTCAACCGCTTGCACGCAAGCCGAGCAACTCATACCTTCAATATTAAAATCTTCTTTCATAAATGCCTCTGTATTTCTTAATCAGGTAAACCCTGAAGGTTAATTTACTACAAAGACAATATATCACTTTTTTAAAAACCACACCACCCCCAGGGGGGTGATAAAACGGATAATTTTTACAATATAATATCTTATAAATTGGACAGAAGACAAAATTTATGAGCCAAAATCCTATCTATTAAAAATTTGATAAAAACACAATATTAATTGAATTAAGCAGAATGCATATCAAAATAATAACGTGCAGCTTTGTCCATTAATTTAATTCGATTAAAAGTGTCAGGCAAATCTTTACCACAACAAACCATGCCGTGAGAACCCATAATAGCAGACCAAACATCTTCGGTGATTGCTTCCGTAACAGCTTTTGCTAATTCTTCTGTACCAGCTTTATGATAAGGAACATAACCTGTTTTTGGCCCTAAAACAGGAATTGCTTCAGGCATAACAATTGGCATGTCTTGATTAGCAGCTGCAAAAACACTGCCATTAAAAGAATGAGTATGAATAATACCGCCTATTGCTTTATGTTTGACATAAATGGCGGCGTGAAAGCCAGTTTCAACACTAGGTTTTAAACGACCTTCATATTCCAAAGTATGACAATTAACGCGAACCATATCATAAGGTGTTAAGCGATCATATGCCATAGCCGATGGCGTGATCAACATGTAATTTTCATCTAAACGTAAAGATAAATTTCCCCAAGTGCCAAGTGTCAAATTATTTTCAAGTAAAGCGATACCATAATCGACTAATTGTTGACGTAAACATAATTCATCCTCATCAATTGGTCGGGGAATATCATCAGCATTTTGTGAGTTGACTTGTTTATCTACTTTTGAATAATTGTTCAAATAATTATTTCGATAAAAACGACAAATAGAATGTGGTAACGGTTTGGCACCGCCTATAATTTTTGATTCAATCATGGCTTGTGAACTTTTTTCTACAATAAGGATTGCAGCCAAAGCCCTTTCGATTGAGGGAGAAAGCACTAATAAACCATTTTGATTAAGGTTAAAATTATAAAGTAAAACAGCATCATTCTTTTGCAAAATCTTTAAAATTATATCTGATTCATTACCTGGGCAAACTTTGCATTTCATGCCCACCATTTGAGGTAAATCGTCAAGTACAGGTTCGACATCCTTTTTTTCTGCAAGCATTTTCATTGCGTAAAAAGGTTGGCTAATAACAATCACATCACGATCTTTTTTTTCTTTGAAAATACGAAAAATTAATGAAGATTTTTCTTTTAATGCTTCATTGTCTATAATTTGTATTTCCTCATCTTCATATAAATAAAGAAATTTTTGATCCTCGAGACGCATAAAGACAGTAAAATTTTCAAATGAAACGTTTTGCAAATTTAAATTATGTTTTAAATGCTTGATTTCTCGTTTAATTTTATCCTCTTCAAAATGAATTGCCATTATTTCCTCCTCGATGAAATGACTGATTGACAAAACTTTAAAAGGCCATAAATAGATAAGAAAACTTATTAATTTAAGGCCTTTTTATTAATTGAATTATTCACCAATGATTTTGATTAAGACGCGCTTATTTCTTTTTCCATCAAGCTCATAATAAAATATTTGTTCCCAGGGACCAAAATCTAATTGACCCTCCGTAATGGCAACAACCACCTCACGACCCATAAGGGTTCTCTTTAAATGAGCATCAGCATTATCTTCAAAACCATTATGAGCATATTGATCATAAGGCTTTTCAGGAGCTAATTTTTCTAGCCATCTCTCATAATCACTATGCAGACCAGGTTCATCATCATTAATAAAAACACTAGCAGTAATATGCATAGCATTAACTAAACATAGGCCTTCCTTAATACCACTAGCATCGATTTCTTTTTGGACATCTCTAGTTATATTAAATATTTCACGCCTTTGTTTCGCATTAAACCATAATTCTTTGCGATGTGCTTTCATTGATTATCTCCGTTTATTCCTTTTGGCTTAGTTTAATTGTATTTAGTAAACCACCGTTTTTGATAATTTGAATTTGTTCTTCAGATAAATCATGCTTAACTTCAAAAGTAAAATCTTTAGTTTTATTGTAAACTTTATAAGTTTGATTAATTGCCAGATTTTCGATATCTAAAATTTCAAGTTCATCTAATAAATCAATTTTTTCATAAGCATCATTATTAATAAATAAAAGTGGAATAATTGCAGAATTAATTAAGTTCTGTTTATGAATTCTTGCATATGATTTGGCAATAACTGCTCTAATTCCAAGATATAAAGGTGCTAAAGCAGCATGTTCGCGTGAGGAGCCTTGACCATAATTTTCACCTGCTATGATAATACCACCAGCATTTTGAGTGCAACGCAAGGAAAAATCAGGATCTATTTGTGAGAAAGTGAAATCTGAAATTTTTTCAATATTACTACGGAAAGGTAGTACATTTGAACCACCAGGGATAATATGATCAGTCGTAATATTATCTTCGACTTTAATCATCACTTTTTTATCTATTGCAGATAAAGGTTTGCCAATTGGTACATCTTTAATATTAGGTCCTTTAATAATTGGTTTTTCTGGATCCATATCAGGCTGAATAATACCGGAATCGTCAATGTAATATTCATCTGGCAAAGAAACTTTCTCATAATCAATATCTGAGGCATCGCTGATATAACCATTGATTGCAGAGATAGCAGCTGTTTCTGGAGAAACTAGATAAACATTGGCACTCATTGTTCCACTACGACCATAAAAATTTCGATTAAATGTACGTAAAGAAACACCATCTGATTTAGGGGATTGTCCCATTCCAATACATGGACCACAAGCTGCTTCTAAAAGACGTGCGCCACTGCTAATAATATCAGTTAAAGCACCATTTTGAGCGAGCATATTTAATACTTGTTTGGAACCAAAAGAAATCGTTAAAGAAACATCTGGATGAACCTTTTTACCTTTTAATATATTAGCCACATTACATAAATCAGTAAAACTACTATTCGTGCAAGAACCAATACAAACTTGATCCACTTTTTGACCCGCAACTTCAGAAACCTTCTGAACATTGTCTGGAGAATGAGGTGCTGCAATTAAAGGTTCTAATTCTGATAGATTTATTTCAATAACTTCATCATATTCGGCATTTTCATCAGGTTGTAAAGGAATATAATCTTCTCCACGGCCTTGTTTTTCTAAAAATTCTTTTGTGTTTTCATCCGAAGGAAAAAGTGAAGTCGTGGCGCCAAGTTCAGCACCCATATTAGTAATGGTGCTTCTTTCAGGAACACTTAATGTTTTAATTCCTTCACCTGAATATTCAAAAATCTTACCAACGCCGCCTTTGACAGACTTTATAGATAATACTTTGAGGATGATATCTTTAGCAGATACACCAGAACGTAAAGAGCCGGTTAAATGAACATTAACGACTTGAGGCAATTGTAAAGTGTATGGAATACCAGCCATGGCGCAAGCGACATCAAGACCACCAGCACCGATAGCAATCATACCCATACCACCACCAGTTGGTGTATGTGAGTCAGAACCGAGCAAAGTTTCGCCTGGCTTATCAAAGCGTTCTAATTGTACTTGATGACAAATTCCATTACCAGCTTTTGAAAAGAGAACACCATATCGATTGGCGACAGTTTGCAAATACTTATGATCATCGGCATTCATGAAACCAGTTTGCATGGTATTATGATCAACATAAGAAACGGCTTTGCATTTCACTTTGTCAATACCCATCTTTTCAAATTGCAAAAAGGCCATTGTACCAGTTGCATCTTGGGTTAAAGTATTGTCTATTTTAAGACGAATGGTATTACCCGCTTTCATCTCTACAGGTTCTGCCAAATGTTTTTTTATGATTTTATATGCTAAACTACTAATAATTATTCCCTCCCTTTTATAATTAATTGATAATATGTGTAAAATATAATTTAAATGAGATACAATGTAAACTTATTTAAGTATAATTGTACAAATTCCATTTACCTATAATACATTAGGGTTCATATCTGGGACAAATAATAAAAACAAAAAACAGATAGAAGGAAGATCAATATGAAAAAAGACAAATCAATATTAGAAATTTTCCATAAGGCGATGAATAAAAACACTATTCCTGCCAACCTTTATTCAAAATACAATGTGAAAAAAGGTTTGAGAAATGATAATGGAACAGGTGTAGTTGTTGGTTTAACCAGAATTTGTGATGTTACTGGTTATGTGAAAGATGAAAACGGCAACAAACAAGATGTACCTGGCCAACTTTATTATCGTGGTTTTCCCATAGATAAGCTCTATGATCGTGTTGCTAATAGCAGCCATACAGGCTATGAAGATGTTTGTTTTTTAATGTTAAATGGTTATTTACCAAGCGCAAAAGAGCGTGAATTATTTAAGGATTATTTACGTGATAATTATCTTTTACCTGAAGGTTATTTATCTAGAAATATCCTTAGATCTTCATCTTATAATATGATGAATAAAATTCAACGTTCCATTTTGCTTCTCTACTCTGATGATCCAAATCCAGATGATCCAGGTATTGATAATTATCTGCAACAAGGCTTATCAATCATTTCAAAATTGCCTGCGATTACAGTATATTGCTATCAAGCAAAATCACATTTGTTCGATAATAAAAGTTTGATCATTCATCCTCAAAGAGATGATATGGATATGGCAGAAAGCTTTTTATATTTACTCAAAGGCGAAGGCAATTATACAGATGAAGAAGTTCGAATTTTAGATTTGATGATGATTTTACATGCCGATCATGGTATCGGTAATAATTCGACTTTTGCTAGTTTAGTTGTTGCATCAACTCAAACAGATATTTATTCTGCCTTTACCGCGGCAGTTGGTTCACTTAAAGGACCTCGTCATGGTGGTGCCAATGTTACTTGTCGTGAAATGATGAAAACAGTCATTGATGATATAGGTACAGATGCGACCGATGCACA
>DIRM01000051.1:36075-40071 GCA_002427545.1 Mageeibacillus sp. UBA5436
GAGCAAAATGATCGAATTGAAGAATTTGAGTTCTATAAACGTTTTGCCGATATTGCATCTAAGTTTGTTTCTGAAAGCAAAGGCAAAAATGTTTGTGCGAATGTTGATTTCTATAGCGGCTTTATTTATGACATGCTGGGCATTCCAGAAGAATTATATACGCCATTATTTGTTATCAGCCGAGCGATTGGTTGGTTGGCACATAATTTAGAAGATAAGATCAATATTAATCGCATTATTCGTCCAGCTGGTTTATATGTAGGGGATGATAAATTAGTCTAATAAATCACATTTTGTATTCACTTATTGCTATAAATCTCGTATGATAAATTCATAAATAATATAATCTTCATACGAGATCTTTTTAATTAAAGATAAAAGCAAGGTGAAAACAAATGAAGAAAATTTTAATTACTGGAGGCTTGGGCCAAATTGGCACAGAGCTTGCTCTCTTATTGAGAAAAAATTATGGTAATAACAATGTTATTGTCACAGATATTGTTCATAAAAACGAACAAGAAATCTATGAAACAGGTCCATTCGAAATTTTAAATTGTGTTGATGCTTCGGCAATAGATCGCTTAGCCAAAAAATATCATATAGATACGATTATCCATTTGGCCTCTCTATTATCCGCAGTGGCAGAAGCCAAGCCACAAGTCGCTTTTGAAGTAAATTTGATGGGTTTGTATAATGTCCTAGAAGTAGCTAGAGAAAATAAACTCAGCGTTTTTACGCCAAGTTCAATTGGGGCTTTTGGTCCTAGCACGCCCAAAATTATGACACCACAAGATACGGTACAAAGACCAACTACGATGTATGGTGTCACGAAAGCAGCTGGTGAATTACTCTGTGATTATTATCATAAACGTTTTGGTGTAGATACCAGAGGTGTTCGATTCCCAGGCTTAATTTCCTATAAAACCATACCAGGTGGTGGTACAACTGATTATGCTGTGGAAATATTTTATGATGCATTAAAATATGGGAAATATGCTTCACCAATTGCTCAGGGCACAAAAATGGATATGATGTATTTGCCAGATGCCTTAAATGCAGTGATTCAATTAATGGAAGCCAATCCAGATAATCTTATTCATCGTAATGCTTTTAATATTACCGCTATGAGCTTTGCACCAGAAGAGCTTGCTGCAGAGATTCAAAAAGAATTGCCAGACTTTAAATTTAAATATAATGTGGATCCTATTTTGCAGGCGATAGCCGATTCTTGGCCAGATCTTTTAGATGATACCTGTGCTAAAGAAGAATGGGGCTGGCAACCACAATATGATTTGCCGACTATGACAAAAGATATGTTAAAAAATTTAAAGAAAAAGTTTATTAATATAGAGGAGGAAGAGAAAAATGAACAATCAGAATAATTATTTACAAGCAAAAGTAGATGATCTCAAAAAAGAAGGTTTATATAAAGAATTTAAAACAGTTGAAGGGCCTAATGAAGCCATTTGTAAAATCGATGGCAAAGAAGTCATTAACTTATCCTCCAATAATTATTTAGGCTTTGCCAATCATCCACGTCTCAAACAGGCGGCCATTCGAGCTATCGAAGAATACGGTGTTGGTGCTGGTGCGGTACGACCCATTAATGGCAACTTAAAAATACATAATGATTTAGAAAAACTGTTGGCGGAATTCAAAGAAGAGGAAGCCGTTATTGTTTATCAATCTGGCTATAATTGCAATGCTGGTACGATTCAAGCCGTTGTTGATGTAGGTGATTTAATCATTTCAGATGAATTAAATCATGCATCCATCATTGATGGCTGTCGTTTATCTAAAGCGAAAAAAACGGTCTTTAAGCATTCCGATATGGATGACTTAGAACGTGTTATCAAAGAGAATCGCGATCAATATAATCAAGTATTGATTATTACGGATGGTGTTTTTTCAATGGATGGTGATATTGCGAAATTACCACAAATTGTTGAATTAGCGGAAAAATATGATTGTTTAACTTATGTTGATGATGCGCATGCTTCTGGTGTTTTAGGTAGAAGTGGACGTGGCACTGTTGATCATTTTAATTTACATGGACGTGTCGATTTTATTATTGGTACTTTATCAAAGGCCATTGGCGTAATTGGTGGTTATGTAGCAGGCAAACAGGAGACTATTGATTGGTTAAAAAATAGAGGTCGTCCATTATTATTTTCAACAGGAAATACGCCTGCGGACACCGCTGCTGTTTTGGAAGCCATTAAAATGTTAATGGAAAGCGAAGAATACACGAAAAGACTATGGAGCAATGCCAATTATTTCAAAGAAAAATTAGGAAAATTAGGTTTTAACACAGGTCATAGTGAAACACCAATAACTCCTATTATTATTGGTGATGAAGCTAAATCATCAGAATTTTCTCGTAAATTATTTGAAAATGGCGTTTTTTCTAGCCCAATTGTTTTTCCAACCGTTCCAAAAGGCACAGGCAGAATTCGCTGTATGGTGACAGCTGGCCATAAGAAAGAACAATTAGATGAAGCTATTGAGATTATTAGAAAAGTCGGGCAGGAGATGCAGATTATTTAATTAATTATATTTTAATAAAACTTATGATCATAATTTTGTTGATATTATTAAACAATTTATAGTTTACGTTCATTAAATATAAAAAATTTGTAAAAGGTGAAAAATTCATCTAGTTTATACTGATATATTAAATATTTTCTGAAAGGAAAATTTAGAAGTTAGATTAGATGAAAAGTATCACTTTATTATGCAAAAAAACAAATTAATCAAAAAAGATTCGAAAAAAAACAATTTAAAATTTTCTATTAAAGAAATACCAATCATGTTGATTATCTCAATTTTGAGCACCTTTTTATTACAAACGGTTTTTGATAATCCTTTTACTATTAAACTACCTATCTTAATGTACAATATTCTCATTCATTTTATTTTCCTGTTTTTCTTACGCAGTTTAGTAGGAAGTTTAAAATGGGGAATTCGAGTTTTCACATTACTTATATGGATATTTGGCACAACAAATTTTTTAGTTATTGAGTTTCGCTCAACTCCTTTTATGCCTTGGGACATCTATTCTTGGCAAACTGCTGCTAATGTTGTGACTAATTATTCTTTACCTTTTTCATGGCGCTATTTATTGACAACCTTGGGTTTTATTGCGATTTTTATTTTTACGTTTTTCCTGAAAAAAATTAATTCTAATGAAAATAATAATCTCAAACAACCAAAGAAGAATCAAACAAAAGGTAAAGCAATTTTAAATAATAAAATTAATAAGCCGAAATCTGAACCGGGAAAAAGACAAGCCATTCTCCAATATTTTAGTCTTCTTTTAATTGGCATTGTTCTATTATTTAGTACCATCATTTTTAGTCAAACAAATTTTATTAAAGATAGTTTATCTTTAAATACAACCCTATTTAACAGTCGTGGCATGGCTAGAGATAATGGCTTTCTCTTTAATTTTGTCTATTGCACACGGTATTTAAGCGTTGATAAACCTGAAGATTATAGTTCGGAAAAAGTTAAAGAAATTTTAGAAGAAATAGATACTGATTCTGTTGAAAATGAATCGGAGGATAATCAAGAGCAAGCTACAAAAAATGAAATTGATCTCAATCAAAATACAATAGAACAATCCAATCAAAACCTTAAACCCGATATTATCGTTGTCATGGACGAATCATTTAGCGATTTACAGCAATTAGCTGACTTTGAAACAAATATTGATTATATGCCATTTTATAGAAACTTTAATGAAAATGTGAAAAAGGGAATTACTTATTCATCAGTTATCGGTGGTAATACAGCAAGTTCAGAGTTTGAATTCTTAACAGGTATGTCTATGGGTTTTTTACCCTCTGGTTCCATTGCTTATATGCAATTCATCCGACAACCTCTTACATCTATTGTTTCAGTATTAGAAAATTATGGCTATTCATCTACAGCCATGCATCCTTATTATCAATCTGGTTGGAATAGACAAAAAGTCTATGAATATTTGGGTTTTGA
>DIRM01000051.1:40308-43321 GCA_002427545.1 Mageeibacillus sp. UBA5436
AGTGATGAATCTTTATTTAATGAAATTTTGATGGAATTAGATGAAAATAATTCAGATACGCCACAATTTATTTTTACAGTATCTATGCAAAATCATGGTGGTTATACCGATACATATCGTAATTTTACAAATGATGTCAAAGTGACTTCAGGTAATGGTAGTGATGCTTTAAATCAATTTTTGTCTTTGCTTAAAGTAACGGATCAAAGCTTAGAAAAATTTATTGAAACCTTAGAACAAAGAGATAGACCAACCATTCTCTTATTCTTTGGTGATCATCAACCTAATAATTATACAGTTAGCGCTTTAACTAAAAATATGTCAGAAGAGGAGTTACAAGAGAATAGACGCAAATCAAATTATTTATTATGGGCGAATTATCCTCTTTCAGATCAAACAGATGAAGACTATTCAAATAATTATCTCGGTTATTTATTATTAAAAGAATCCAATATACCATTAGATAATTGGTATAAATTTTTAGGACAAATACATAATGTATATCCGATTATTAACGATGCTTTTTATTTTGATAGAGATGGAGAAAAAATGCTCATTGAAGGCCAAGACTTTTCTTCTGAAATTAATGATTATGCTATTTTGCAATATGATTATCTGTTTGGTAAGACCTTTGAGCAATATAGATAATTACTGTTTGAATTTTTAATAATTAATATAAAACAAATGATAACAACCCTGTTTAAAAATTATGTTTAAAACAGGGTTGTTTTTATTAGCATCTTTTAATTTTAATAAAAAGGCTTTTTAATTAGACTTATACAGTTTTGATCTAAGCAATCGCTTCTTTTTTAGTATCTTTAATTCTTAAAATACAAATTAGAGAAAAGGCAAAAACAATTGGTGCATAGATAAATAAACTATTAAAAGTACCAGTAAGATCGCGAATCAAACCATAAAGAATAGGGCTAACTATATTTGCTGAAAAAGAAAAGAAATAATAATAACCAGTATAAGTTCCAATTTCAGAATGCTGTCCAATTTCTAAAACCATAGGTAATGAATTAATATTAATTAAAGCCCAGAAAAAACCACCGATTAAAAGTAAAATTCGAATCGCAACTAAATTCATCAAGAAGAGAATAGGAATAAAAACGACGATTAAACCAATTAAGCCAAATATGATCGTCCTTTTGCGACCGATTTTAGTGGCAATAAAACCTGAGGGGATGGCAAAAGCCACAAAAGATACAGAGAAGAAAGCCAATAACATAGCTGCAGAACCTTCGCTCAAGTCAAGATGAGAAACAGCAAAGCTAGTAAAAAATGTTTCAACAGCATTATATCCACAAAACCAGAAGAAAATGGCCAATAATAAATAAGTTAAATTATGTCGATCTTCTGTAGGTAGTTTTTTGAAATTGCTTAAATCCAAGATTTTCTCTTTTTTCTTATTTTCTTTTTGAGCAATTGAGGGTGCTTGATTAACCGGTTCTTTAACAAAGATGAAAAGAATAATGACCGCAATAAGCATTACAATACTGCCCATTCCAAAAGTAGCAGAACGCCCAAAGCTATTGGCAATTTTTCCACCAATTAAAAAAGCGATAATACTAGAAACACCGCCCATTAAATTTATAACACCATTTGCTTTAGACCAATGCTGCTTAGGTGTTAAATCTGGCATTAATGCAACGATTGGTGCCCGCCAAACAGACATACCAAAATTAAATACAATAACCAAAGCCATCAATGTAATTACAGATGACATTCTTGGAATAAAGAAAAATAAGCCGGCACATAAAGGAGCGGCTATTATAATATATGGCATTCGTTTGCCAATTTTGGTATGAGTCCGATCCGACATCGCACCAAAAACTGGTTGGAAAATGACGCCAAAAATATTATCAATGGTCATAATAAAACCAATGAGTGTCGTTGATGTAATAAAATCTTTTAGAATTAAAGGAATAAAACTATTATAAAGCGACCATAAAAGGGAAGAAGCAAAAAAGCCAGTCCCTATTAAAAAAGTTTTACCATAATTTAATTTTTTTTCTTTTGTTTTATTGATCGTATTAGTATCTATATTGTTTTCTGTCATGATAACCTCTTGTACATCTCTTCATTTCATTATATTAGCCGAATAAAACAATCTATTCTTCCATTCGGCTAACATGAATCTGACTTATATTTTCAAAAAATTATTTAATTTGCATTTGCTCACAAATTGCGAGGGCAGTTGCTGGGTCATTGGTGATTAAACCATCCACACCAATATAGAACATTTTTTTCATCATCTCTGGATCATCTACGGTCCAAGGACGAACTTTAACCTGCTCTTTTCGGGCGTTTTCCATATACTCAGGTAAAATTAAATTAGGATAAAAAGGATGCAAACCTTGTACATGATTGGTGCTGGCGTATTTCCAAGGTTCATAAAGACCTTCGGCATATAAAAAAGCTAATTCGGATTTTGTTCCTAATTGCATGAGTTTCATGATGGAATAATGATTGAAACAAGAAAAAATAACTCGTTCTTCGAGATTATATTTTTGTACAAGAGCCAGCGTATCTTCTTCAATTTCAGGATACATAACAATGCCATTTTTCAATTCAATATTGAGTTCTAAATCTGAATCTTGAATTAAGTCCAGAACTTCCTCTAATAGAGGCATATAAGCTATTTCATCATTATTTCGAAAAGCGGCAGCATTCAATGCTTTCAGATCAGCATAATTGAAATCAACAACTTTTTGATCAACACCCGTAACGCGCTTAACATTTTCATCATGGGTGACAACGAGTTGGCCGTCTTTTGTTTTCTGAACGTCCAATTCAATGCCATCAGCCTTAAGTTCAATTGCTGCTTTAAAAGCTGGCATCGTATTTTCTGCAAATGTGAGAGAAGCCCCTCTATGGGCAAATATTTTCGTCATCTTCAAACCTCATTTTCTAGCATGTTTATATAATAATTATTTCTATATTGATTAGATTTATGATAACAAGAAAAAGCAATAAAAAGAACCACAAAAATTTGATGAAAGAGGTAAAC
>DIRM01000051.1:43573-44293 GCA_002427545.1 Mageeibacillus sp. UBA5436
GTTGAACACATATTGATCTAAACGTTGGAAGGCCTCTTTAACTCGGCTCAAGGGTAAGGCCAAATTCATACGAATGTGACAAGGACCATGAAATGGACGTCCATCTTGCCAAGCTACACCTACATCCCAACCAGCACGCAATAATTGATCAATACTTTTATTGTGTTTCTCACACCAGGAGGAACAATCAAGAAAAAGCATGTAAGTTCCTTGAGGGCGACTGACAGAGATACCTTCAAAATGAGTGTGAATATAATCACAAGCAAAGTTTATATTATTATTTAACACTTGAAGCAGTTCATCAAGCCAAGCCATTCCTTCATCAGTGTAAGCACCTAATAGAGCATGCATGGCCAGTACATTCATCTCATTATAATGAGAAAGAGATGCTTCTTTATCAATACGATCTTTAAGCCAATTATTATAGGTGATTTGATAGCTACCAACCAGTCCAGCCAGATTAAAGGTCTTTGATGGCGCATATAGAGCGGTTGTACGTATCTTAGCATCTTCTGAAATAGATTGCGTAGGGATATGATGATATCCATCCAATATTAGATCAGACCAGATTTCATCAGAAATGACATAAACATCATGTTTGCGAAAGATTTCCATGGCTTGCTCAATTTCCCAGCGTTCCCAAACCCGGCCACAGGGGTTATGTGGCGAACAAAAGATTGTGGCATGAATATTTTCTTTTATTATTTTTTGTTCCATATC
>DIRM01000046.1:0-11941 GCA_002427545.1 Mageeibacillus sp. UBA5436
GAAAATGGGTGTTGCCGGTTATTTCAAAAAAGTCAGGTTTAAGCCTGACTTTTTTGTTTCTTCTTATTTTCTTTTTTTCATTCTACTAATATTCAAATAATATAAAAAATAATCGTGCTGTGTAAAAAGTTCAATTCTATTTTGGCTCCCCCTGCTGGGCTCGAGCCATAGATTATTTATTCTGATTTTTAAACTTTTAATATTAACTATATTAGATAACTTGCTTGTTGTTTCGCAGGCAATTTTGGTATTCGACTTTATTTATGCTATGCAATGATTGTTGTGCTAAACTTTTTCATTTCTTTTACGTTGTGTTTCGGATAGTCCATTTGCTATAATCTTGCTATGAGAGCCCTTCTTTTTTCAAGATGTACACTGTTTTATCTTTAAACCGTACTACCAAAGGATTAATGAGTTCTAAACTCTTGTTTGATTGTTAATACATTTAATGGTTTTTAGGAGAATAGTATGTTCTGTCCCAAATGTGGTAAAAACAATAATGATAGCTCCCAATTCTGTGAAGCTTGCGGTAGTGAATTGATAGACAATCAACCAACTTCACAATCTATTTCCATGAATGATATACAACAAAAAGTTATGCCAAACGCTGGAATAAGCGGATATAATGGACAATTGTCTAAGACTAAAAGATTACCTAAATCAGTAAAAATCTTGTTGATTTTGAATTTGATTTTTCTTTTTGTAGTCATTGTTATAAGTGTGATTGCTTCTTCGTTAACCAGCCCAAAACATATCGCCAAAGGATATTTTAATACTATTGTGGATGGTGATTGGAATAAGATGTACAGCTATTTCTCTTTAGAGAACTCAGATTTTATTAACCAAGATAGTTTTATAAAGATGATGGAAAATGAAATAAATCTTGAGATTGAAAACTTTGAAATTTTGAAAGAGTCTTCACTATCCTATGAAAATTCGTTTTTAGAAAAATATCCATTTTCAAAAAACTATTATAAGTCATCATCAGATTCCGATATGATAAAAACATATGTTGTAAATTATATATTGAAAGGCAGTGCGTCTCCTCAATCAGAAACGATAACATTGGTAAAGAGCAGTGGAAAGAAATTTTTATTTTACCCTGATTATTATGTTAATGTAGATAATTTAATCGTATCGAATTTTCATGTTTCTGTTCCAAAAGAATCAACTGTATATATTGATAATATAAAATTAACTGAAAAAATGACTTCCCCTGATGATGATTATAATTATTCTGATTATAATTACGATACTTATGTTGTTTCAAAAATATTTTCGGGTGAACATGAGTTAAAAGTTGAACATCCTATATGTGACGTTTACACGGAGAAAATTCAGATTAACGATTCAGATTATTATAGTTCTTCCTACACGGTGCCGGAATTAATATTAAATGATTCCGTAAGAGCCAATCTCACAAATATGACAGAAGACATCTATATACAAATTGTTTCGTCTGCGCTTGAAAAAAAGAGTTTTGATACTTTAAACCTTGCTTGTACTTCTGATCCAAATCAATTGGCTGGTATTAAAGAATCATATGATTCTTTAATTAAAAGGCTGAGAGATGAAGATGGAACTGGTTATCAAAGTATTACGTTTAATGCGTTTACCGACAACAGCTCACAAATAGAATTTGACGCTTCGGGGACATATTTTTGTGATTTAGAGATCGAATATGATTATGTGAAGATTTTAAAAGATTGGTATACAGATGAATATTCTGAATTACAGTCCACATATCCGAGTTATTCCCCCATACAATTCACATATGTATATGAAAATAATGAATGGGTTATACAAAGACTGCATAGTTTGGGTTTTTAATTTATAAAAAGATAAAGGAGCAAAACCATGGCTTTTTGTACAAGATGCGGAAGACCAATCCAGGAAGGACAGATTTGCAGTTGCTCTGTAAATCAGATGCCAAAAACCAACACATCCTCAAAGCAAGGCTTTTGGACGTCGATGAAGAACCACATGGGTATCGGTGATCCAGAAAGAAATTTAACAGATTGTTACGAGCGCGGACAGCGTATTGTTCCAGATAGTATCAAAACAAACGAAAGCGAAATCCCTGTAAAACAATATGATATTGCGGTTTTGCGGATACTGCTTAAATTTGAACGGGCCGAGGGGCGAATGCAAGTTACCAACAAGCGCGTGATTTTTCGTGCTTGTGGTCGTTCTATGGCAGGAAGGACAACATTGCAACATGAATTTGCTATTGATGAAATTGCCGGTATTGAAGCACGTCGTGATTACAAATTTAGCTTTCTTCATTTCTTAGGAGCATCAATATTGACATCTACAGTTGATAGCATACTCATAACTATTTTTATTTTTTTATTGTTTAAAGCTAAGGCCTTAGCAATTATATTGTCACTTATGGTTGGAATTTCGGCGTGATTCCGTTTTTCATTATTAAGAAAAAGTGGCTTGGAAAACTACTTGCTTGTTCAGGAAGTCTTGCCGGGCTTTCTTGGGTTACGAGTATCGCTTTGATCTCTAATAATGGATTTGTTAAATTTTTAGGTGCTTTATTGATAATCTTTAGCGTCATTTCTTCAATGTTGTTTTTAATTGCTCTTTTTCTTTTCTGTTTTCAGCCAAACTTGGTTATAAGTATTAAAAACAAAGCTGGAATGGGAGAAGCAGTTGATATTCGACGAGACACGTTATTCAGAAAGCGTGATGAGTCCGGAACAGGTTTTGCCGAGATTCGTCCAACAAAGGACACGGAACGTGCCATCCGTGAGATTGGCGCGATGATTAATGACATTCAAAAACTCGGCGACTTTGGCGTAGAAAAATGGAAAAATTAATTATTTTAACAGACGGGTAGAGAAAACACTTTGTTTAGTGTTTGACTTTTTTGAGGAAAAATATAATGAAAATTATTAACTGTACTTCTGGAAAAATTACAATTGATCTTGGCGATGCCTTTTCTCAAGTTATTTCACAGATCCGCAATAGCGTGACCGATTCTGATGTGGTTATTATTTTTGATACAAAGGGTGATTTCTATGATGAATTTTACCGTGAAGGAGATATTGTAATAAGCAATGACGATACAGCAACCGGGGCAAATGGGAAAGATTATTGGAATATTTTTGGCGAAATTGAAAGAGATTCACAAACTGAAGAAACTATTGTAGAAATCACAAAAACAATTTTTCGTGAAAAACTAGAAAAGTCAAATCAGCCATTTTTTCCCAATGCTGCAAAAGATTTGATGAGTGCAGTTTTATTGCATTGTGTTCGTAGTGATGGTAAATTTTCAAATTTATCTTTAAGAAAATACTTTGATTCATCAACCGTTTCCGATTATATAAATCTTCTAAATTTGCATCCTGATTTAAAAGCAATGACTAGTTATATCGCCGGCGAGAATTCTCCACAGGCACTTGGAGTTCTCTCAGAACTTCAACAAATGGTCAGGGAGGTTTTTATTGGTAATTTCAGAAAAGCTGGAACATTATCTATGCGTGAAATTGTGCGCAACAAAGGCGGTAAATTTGTTTTTATCGAATATGATTTAAGCATAGGCAATATGCTTGCACCGATATATTCACTTATATTTGATATGGCGATTAAAGAGGCACTTTCGAGAAAAAAATCCGATGGAAATGTTTATTTCATCGCTGACGAATTCAGATTGATCCCACATTTACAACATGTTGACGATGCCGTTAATTTTGGGCGTTCTTTAGGTGTAAAATTTATGATCGGCATACAAAACGTAGAACAAGTTTTTGAAGCATATGGTGAAGAACGTGCGCGAAGCATTATGTCGGGATTCTTGACTTCTGTTGCTTTTAGAGTAAATGATGCTTCGTCAAAAAAATACATCAAGGAATTACATGGTGAAAATCGAAAAAAAGCAACCTATCTGTCATCTGTCCAAACGAGAGGTATCACAGAAGACATTCGAGATGCTTATGTAGTAGAGGATTGGGATATTAGCAATTTGGGCCTTGGTGAAGCCATAATCGGACTGCCAGGGATGCCCCCATTTAGGTTTCAATTTAATAAAGCATAAGGTTATAGTAAAAATTTACTATTTAGTAAAATAAAAACCACTTATCAATAAAAATTTATTTATCAATAAGTGGAATATAAGAAGTGGAAAATAAGAATTATTTTTTTGTACCAAAGTAATCTGTATCTTGTCTCCTTGATACAGAATTCAGTTTGTTACCTTAACTTAAAATATTTAGTTTTTCTTTTTGAATTTTTTTAACTTCAGCTTTAACCTTTTCAATATCTATCGTTTTAAATTCATTATCTTGATAAAGAATCTCACCATTAACCATTGTTAGATAAATGTTTTTTTGATTGATGGAGTAAACAAGATTGGTAGGTAAATCATATATGGGTTGCATATTGGGTGTGTCTAAATCTATTAGAATCAAATCAGCATAATTGCCCTCTTTTATACAACCTGATTCGGTTTGGTTCTGCGCCATAGCTCCATTAATAGTGCTAATTTTTAGCATATCTATGGGGGTAATGCTATTGGCATCACGATTTAAACCATTTGATAGTAATGCGGCTAAGCGGATTTCTTGAAACATATCTAGATCATTATTGCTTGCGGCTCCATCTGTGCCTAAACAAACATGATTGCCATTATCGAGCCATTTTTTAATATTGGCAAATCCAGAACCTAGTTTTAAATTACTTGCAGGATTATGTACTAATACAGCATTATTTTCTTTTACTATATTTAAATCATTATCTGTAGCATATACGCCATGTGCTAAAATGCATTTTTGTTCAAATGCTCCAAGTGAGTAAAAATATTCTATTGGTGTTTTACCTTGATGTCTGGCTTGACATTCTTTTTGCTCTTTTGCTGTCTCTGAAACGTGAATTTGAATCGATAAATTATTTTGCTTTGCAAAGTCAATGACTTGTTCTGCTAATTGCGGAGTGGATGTGTATTCTGCATGTATACCTGCATCTGTTCGTACAGTTGTTCCTGGATGAGATTTAATATAATCTAATACATATTTCTCTTCTATATAAGAAGAATCATCTGTGTAAATTAAATGAGGATCCATGCCGGTGGCTGTATTTGTTAAGTTAGCTTTGATTCCACTTTGATCTACAGCATCTACAATACCTTGTAAACGTAAGTACATATCAGAAAAAGATACTGTCCCACTAGATAATAATTCACTAATTCCGAGTAAAGCTCCATAATATGTATCTCTAGCAGTCATTGTGGCTTCAAAAGGAAATATTTTTTTATATAACCAATCTTGTAAATTCAGACCTTCTCCATAGCCACGTAATAATGTCATAGGCACATGACTATGAAGATTAAATAAGCCAGACATTATTAATTTATTTTTACCATCAATAACATGGTCAAATTTTGAAAAATCTAGATTTTTATTTTCAAAAAATATTTTATCGATTTTTTTATTTTTGATTAAAATATTAGCATTCTTTATCCATTTAAAATTTTCGTCTAAATAATCAATATTTTTAAATAGTATCATTGTCTTTCCTTAATAATCATTAATTTAATTATTTAAATTCAATAAGTTAGTTTGATTTATAAATTTAAGGTGTTTCTGCAGGAGCCTCTGTTGGCGTTGCTTCTGTTGGTGGAGAAGTTGGTGCAGGTGCATCAGTCGGTTCTATATTATTATCTGTATTTTGACTTGTTTGAGATGTGTTCTCCTCGGTTTTTTTAGGTTCAGTTGTTGTCTCAATAGGCTTTGAATGATAAGTGCAAATTTGAGTAGGGTTAGCAGGTGATCCTTCAATTAAGAGAGCATTATACGTACTGGAACAATAAGGTCCAGCCAATTGACCAGATACTGTGCAGATAGAGGCATATTCAGTGCCAGATTGTACTCTAAATTCTTTATCAGGCAAATCTTGATGAATAGCAGTCAAAGCAACATTCCAGATTTCTGCAGCATTCATGATATCTGCATCGAGAATCTCGGTTTTTCTGCCATTGGTATTATCAAAACCATACCAGACGGCTGCCGTATAATATGGTGTATAACCACAAAACCAAGCATCAATGGCATCCTCAGAAGTACCCGTTTTACCAGCAGCATGCATATTATTAGGTGTAGCTTGAACATTTGCAGCAACCTTTTCTAAATTTTTAGTTATGACAGATGTTGTAGCAGGCATAAATACAGGTGTCTGAGTCGGAGATGTATTATCTAATAATACAGTTCCATCGCTTCTTAATACTCGCGTATAGCAAGTGGGTTCGACATAAATACCTTCATTAGCTAATGCACTATAAGCACCAGCCATCTCTAAAGTACTAACACCATTTTCAAAACCACCAAGAGCAGTAGCAGGATATTGTGCATCCATGCGATCGATACCTAATTCTTTCAAATAAGTCAGTCCTACTTCTGGTGTTACAGTATTCATAAAGAGATCAGCAGCCACAGTATTGGTTGAATTTAAAAGGGATGTTTCTAATGTAATTTTCCCTAAATAGCTAAGGTAAGAATTAAGTGGATAATCAGTATTGGGTTTATATGAATCTAATTGGACTGGTTTATCGTCAAAGATCGTTGCATCAGAAATAACACCAGTATCAATACCTGGGCCATATACGACTAAAGGTTTGATAGAAGATGCAGGTTGTCTTTTGGCATCAGTAGCGCGATTAAAAATTGAATTTTGTTTCTTTTCACCAAAGCCACCAACCATACCTCGAATTCGACCAGGATTAGCTGTATTATTTTCTAATACTGTAATGGCAGATTGTGGCGAAACAGGGCTATCCAATAATTGAGAAGAATCATGAGAGCGCAATTCAGTTTGTGAATAAACTTTTTCTAGACGATTTTGCAAAATGGGATCAAGTGTTGTTTCAATAGTTAATCCTTGATTCATGACAGTTAATCTAGCTAATTCTGGACTATAACCATTTTTGGTAATTAAATCAGAAATGACAGTTTCAATAACATATTCTTCAAACCAAGAATAAATTTCAAAATCTTCTTCATCAAGTTTTCGAAAATCAAAAACGAGCTCTTCATTTAAAGATTCTTCATATTCTTCATTAGTAATAACTCCTAATTCATTCATTTTTCCTAATGTAGTCCTCATACGGCGTAGAGCATTACGACGACCATATTCAGTCAAAGGATTATTAATGGAAGGTTGATTAGGAATTCCTGCTAAAAAAGCACATTCTAATAAATTTAAGTCAGAGACATCTTTATTAAAATAATACTTAGCAGCAGCACCAACACCAGTTAAGTTATTAGCCATTGGGACTAAATTAACATAAAGTTCAAGAATTCCTTCTTTAGATATTTCTTTTTCTAATTCTACTGCGGCATACCATTCTTGAATTTTTCTTTGAGCAGAAATATCATCTGCACCGGAGACCATTTTAATAGTTTGTTGTGTAATTGTTGAACCACCATGAGTTGCTGTTCCACCATTTGCAATGGCAGAGAAAAGAGCACTAGCAATTCTTTTTGAATCGATACCAGGATGTTCAAAAAAACGTTCATCCTCAATTGAAATAAAAGAATATGCTAAATAAGTATTAGCAAAATCATTGTATGAAACATATTCACTTTTCGAACCGGAAGAAGTACTTAATTCAGCCATCTTTTCACCGTTCATATCAAGTAAAACAGTTGTTTGATCGAAGTTTTGTAAATCATCGGTATCAATAGACTGAGCTGTTGAAATATAGCCTACTAACATGCCTGTTCCAATACCGCCTAATAAAAAACCGATAATTAAAATAAGGATGACTAAAATAGAAAAGGCTTTACGAAGAATATATGAAACGGAATTGAAAAAACTGTTGTTTTCAACTCGAGTAGGTTTACCAACCGTGCGCTTTTTTAATGTAGATTTTACTTTTTTACTTTTACTATCATATGACTTGTTATTTGATTCATTCATCTTGGTATAATTCCTCTATGACTATAATACTATTTTATGAGTATACATTATATAGAATGTTAACGTGTATATAGAATATTAACGTGTTTTTAATATAGATGTATTTTAAGATGCAATTAAAAATATTATAATGGTTCAGTATTTACGGTACAAGCTACATTTAATTTCTATGCAATTTCACCAAAAAAAAAATAGAATTGCATATTTTTGGACATTGAGATAAACTCAGTGTTAAAATTTTTTTACTTGTAGAGAGCTTAGATTCAAGAATTGATCAAAAGCAATTAAATATTCACAATATTTAAAAGTTGTCTCTGACAAGAAAATGTATTAAATAATTAAAGAAAGCGATTACTTGTTATCAATAAAGCAAGATAATTGGGGGATTTATGGAACATTCTCAAAATGGTAATAATGCAACGAAGGTTTTCAAGAAAATTTTTCTTTATGGGCTACCAATCTTAGCTGTCGTTCTAGTTATTGCCGTATTGGCTGCTTCATTTTTAACAGAAACTAGTTCGATCAATGCTGCTTTTGGTAAAGCTGATAAAGATCAACAAGCTGAATTAAAAGCTGATCTAGATACTTTGAAAAATGAAGAGCAAAAATTACAAAAAGAAACAAAAAATAATCAAAACAAAACACAGGATGGTTTAAAATCAACTTCTTTAGATAGTTTTGTTCAAAAAGAAAAAGAGAGTATTGAGAGAAATACATTTAATACTAAAGAAGATGAAACGAAACAAAATAGCTTATCTGTTGAAGAAATAAAAGCGCTAGCGCAAAATAATACATTAACAGATGACGATACTAAAGCTTCAACTCAAACAGAAAGAAAGTCAGCAAACTTAAATCCTGTTGATGAAACGCCAGCGGAACAACCGGAAATTCCAGAAGAACAACCAGAAGTTCCAGAAGAACAACCAGAACTTCCAGAAGAACAACCAGAAGTTCCAGGTGAAGAACAAGATCCATCTGATGAGAATGGAAATAATAATGGTGAATCTTCAAAGACCGATTTTGAAGAGACTTGGGTTGACAAATATGTTAATACGGACGTTTTGAATATTCGTAATTTACCTGATTTTAATGCAGAGACAATGGGCACTCTTGAAAAAGGTGAAATGGTCACTGAAATATCAACTAATCATGAATGGTCTAAAATTTTATTAGATGATAATGTTGAGGCGTTTGTTTACAATTATTATTTGACAACTGAAAAAGTGGTTAAACCAGATACTGAAGAAAAGGAACCTGAAGAAACCATTGAAGAATCTGAATTTACTTCTGCTTCTGGTACAAAATATATTGCCTACGGTGTTGTTAATGTTAGAAAAGATGCCAATACAAGCTCAGATATCTTAAGTACATTATATTATGGCGAAACTGTTGAATTATCAGGTTATGCAAATGGTTGGTATCAGGTAGTAACGACTGATGGAAATGGTTATATAAGAGAAGATCTCTTAAGAGATGATCCAGTTCCTGAAGAAGAACAAGAAATAATTGATTCCGTTACTGGAGATAATTCAACCGATGATTCAGAATCAGAGGTTACCGAGACGGCGCCTCCTGAACAAACGGTGGCACCGGGTAATAGTGGTGGTGTTGCAGCTGCTAATATTGCACTTAGCAAAATTAATAGCTCATATGTATATGGTGCAGCTGGTCCAGATGCATTTGACTGTTCTGGTTTAGTTCAATATGCAGTTATCAATGCTGGTGGTTATATTAGTAGATCTTCATATACTCAAGCTTATGACGGCATTGCTGTTCCATTTAGTTATGGTGATTATTCTCAGTTAGCACCTGGTGATGTCTTATTATTTGCTTTTGGTAGTGGTGGCGTTTCTCATGCTGGTATGTATGTAGGTAATGGAACTTTTATCCATGCTATGAATCAACAAGATGGTATACAAATTAGCAATGTTAGCGATTGGGCAAACAGCTTAGCCTATGTAAGACGTGTTTTCTACTAAAATTTATTCCTGTTTATAAAATTTAAAGAAATCTTAAGAACTGTTTTTGTCAAAAAGCAGTTCTTTTTTTAAAATATAAAAAAATCAAGTGTAGTTTATGTTACAATCATTTTGAATTAAATTCATTAAACTTAAATAACAAAACTTTTTAATGTGAGGTGCTATGGCTCAGATTCGATATGTAAAATTAAATAACGATAATGATGCTGCAGCAATTGAATCAAATCAATTTGAAATGAGATTTCCATACCCTATTTTAGAAAATAAAGATTTGAAAAAATTAATTAAGAATTCTGTTGATACAAAATATGCTGTAAATGATTTAAATAATGATAGTAATCAAAACAATTTAAAAGCAGCATCCCCAAAAAATGACTCTGTTAAGGAAAATAAAGAGATTAATAATGCTATGAGTAAGCAAAATAATCAATCAAAAAATAAAAAAATGTTAAATAAAAATAAAAAAAATACAGGTAAATCACCTAGACTACAAAAATCAAATGGTAATAAGAAATCAGGTAAACCATCAGGTCCACGAAAATCAGATAATAATTTGATTTGGCTTTTGTATGCAATTGCTATTTTAGCAGTTGCCTTTATGATTTATACTTTTTATGATTTCTTTTCAAAGAAAGATGCTGTAGAAGAAACCAAAATAAGTGAAACGACGGTTCAAGCAGAAGGTATCGCTGATAATATCTATTTTGAAGGAATTTCTTTAGCTGGTATGAATAAAGAAGATTTTTTATTGGCAGCAAAAGAAAAAGATAAAGAATTAGCAGCTAAGACAATTGAATTTATCAATGAAAAAGACGAAAGTAAACATTTAAATCTTACAATTGAAAAAATTGGTTTTGGTTATGATGTTGATAAGCTTTATGAAAATGCAGTCGTATTATCTGATTTGATTAAAAATAAGCAAAAAGAACAAACGCAAGAAGCTACCTTTTTAAGTAATTTAGTAAATGCTTCTCCAAAGGTCGATTTATCAGAAAAGGAGCTAGATGGTCTTGCTCAACGGGACGGTTCAAAAATTAACTTATTACCCATTTATTCAGAAGATGAAACAAAATTAAATGAAGCAATTGAAGAAATTAGTAAAACCTTAAGGAAAGACGTTGAAACAGAAGAGGAAGTAACATTTAATTTAGCAACTTTGCAATTTGAGTACCCAGTTACTGAAATAGGTTATAAAATTGATGACGATATAATCTTAGATAAAATTATGTCTATTTTTAAAAATGATAAATTAACGGAGAAGGTCATTTTACCTTTTGAAACGATTGAATCTGGTCTTTCTACTGAGGAAATTAATGAAAAATTAGGATATATATCCTCTGGCTATACTGCATTTGTGACATATGATGAAGCACGTGATAGTAATGTAGCACGCGTTGCTGAAATCTTGACGGGACTTGTTGTTATGCCAGGTGAAGTTTTTTCCTATATTGATACAATTAGTCCAATAACGGTTGAAAATGGTTTTACTGAAGGCTATCAAATTGGATCAGATGGGCAACCTGAGAAAATTTTAGGTGGTGGTATATGCCAAGGTAGTAGTACCTTATATAATGCATTGGGTAAAGCGGATATTGAAATTGTTGAAAGAAATAATCATACGGTTCCTAGTCTTTATATTTACCAGGGACTAGATGCAATGGTTTCTGATTGGTCTGATTTCAAATTTAAAAATAATACGGATTATCCTCTTGCTATTGTTGGAACATGTGTTCCAAACGAATATATTCAATTTGATATTTATGGTAGAAAATTAGAAGATGGTGTGACAATTGACTTTGAGCCATATATGATAAGTGAAGAACAGCCGGGGGAAGCGAAAAGAGTACTTAATAAAGATCTTACTCCAGGTTCAGAATATGTTAAAACAAATGCAATTGTAGGATCCTATTGGAGCACCGATAAAGTTTATTATAAAGATGGTGTAGAATTTCAACGTGAACATTATGCTAACTCTCATTATTGGGCATATGCAGCAGTGATTGAATATGGACCGACTCCAGAAGAAACAACAGCTTCTGAAA